>CAYVYG010000271.1:0-5002 GCA_964454385.1 uncultured Microthrixaceae bacterium | reverse complement strand
GTGGCTGATCTCGCCGGTCTCGATGTAGCGACGGTTGTTATTGAACACGCACCACGTCCGGCTTATCCGTGTGACCTGCGTGATGATGTACTCCGTGTCCGAGGTCGGAAGGTTCGCGTCGCGTCTTACTGCGTCGATTCGATCCACCTCCGCCTGCCAGTTCGAGATCACAGCAGCGGCCAGCTCCCGGGCCTGATCCTCATCCACGCAGCTCAGTCAAGCAGTGTCCCAACGCAACCTGTGGGCATCGAAATGGCGACGTCCAGTAGCGAGGGTGCCCTGATCGCCGGCTGGCGGACGGTCGCCCCCGTGCCGAGAGAACTCGGTAGGTAGCCTGTCCGTCGTGGCAGGTCTCTGACGCCGCGTCGAGTCCTATCCGTTCGTCGAAAGGATCCACCTGCCATGTCTCCGCTTCCGCTTGAGGGTCGCGTCGCCATCGTCTCGGGCGCCAACCACGGCATCGGCGCCAGCACTGCTGCGGAGCTCGCCCGACTCGGTGCCGACGTCGCGGTCACCTACATGGACGCCTCCCCAACCGACGACGATCCGGGCCGACCCGACGAATACCGCACTCAACGCGAACAGGGCCCGGCCGCAACAGTCGCTGCGATCGAAGCAGCCGGCCGTCGCAGCGTCGCGATTCGTGCCGACCTCACCGACCCCGACGTACCGTCGAGGATGTTCGATCAGGTCGAAGCCGAGCTCGGCGCGGTGTCGATCCTCGTCAACAACGCCAGCGCTTGGCGCAAAGACACGTTCGCCCCGGGACGGGACGACCTGCTCGGCCGACCCCACGAAGAACTCAGCAGCGACACGGCCTCGCCGCAACTCCTGGTCGACGCGCTCGGCGGTGCGCTGATGATCTCGCAACTGGCGTCGTCGGTGCGGCGACACCAGTTGGGGTGGGGTCGCATCGTGAGCCTCACCTCCGGTGATCAATCCGGATTCCCTGGCGAGGTGTCCTACGGCGCTGCCAAAGCGGCGCTGGAGAACTACACGATGAGCGCGTCGATCGAACTCGCCAGCGATGGTGTCACTGCCAACGTGGTGCACCCACCGGTCACCGACACGGGGTGGATCACCGAAGAGGTGCGGGCGTTCGTAGCCGCCAGCAACGACCACGTCCATGTCGCTCAGCCGGCACAGGTGGCCGAGGTGATCGGCTGGCTCTGCACCGACGCAGCCGGACTGGTCAGCGGCAACCTTCTCCGCCTCAGGTAGCTGCCCCCGAACGTCCAGTACACGGATGATGCGTATGTCGTCCCGGTTCACCTCGTACGGAAGCGGAAGCCATCTCGGCGGCCGGTACGGGCGCGTGGGAGGGCGGCGGATCGGTGCTGGCGGGCCAGCGGGATCCACGGCGCGCTCAACGCGGAGGGTCGCCCGGCGACCGACCGCGGTTTCGTAAGGTGACGCCAGCACCCTGCCCGCGGTGCCGGCGAACATGTTCGCGTCGCCCGGCGACCGACCGCGGTTTCGTAAGGTGACGTTAGGGTCACGCCGCTGGTTTCGGCTTCCCGGCGATGAGGCCCGAAACACCGAAACCCCCGCCGGAGCAGCGGTCTCGCAGAGAGCGGGTGACGGGAATCGAACCCGCGTTATCAGCTTGGGAAGCTGATGTTCTACCATTGAACTACACCCGCGTGATTTGCGTTCCGGGGCTGTGGCCGACCCCGGCGTGCGCCACTGTAGCGCCCACTCCCGGTCGCGCCGGACCCGCATCGACCCATCGTGTGGCGCAGCGTGTATGCGTTACACGACGGTGGGTCATACGGCCCAGACGTGGGACACCTGCTCATGTGAGAAGCGGTTCGACTTCGGTACCTATGGGAAGCGAAGAGGTCTGAGAAAGCGATGATCCTCACGTCACCACTGGTCGCAGGCGTGGGAGTAGCGAGGCGAAACCGGCTCGGGCACCGATGGACGAGGCAATCCCATGTCTGTTCGAACCAGGGCCCGGTCATTGAACGGGGCACAGCATCACAAGCGACCGATCGCCACGGTGGCCGTACTGGGTCTGTTGGCGATGGTGTTGTCGTACCTACCCGCCTCGATGGCCTCAGCCACTCCCGACAAGGACGGCAACCCCGACCTGCCCCAGCGATGCGGGCTCGACATGACGATAATCATCGATCGCTCGGGCAGCATTGGGAACTACAACGACGAGATGGCCGACGCGGCCAACGCGCTGATCGATGGCGTGTCCCACACCGGATCCAAGGTGCAGGTCATCTCGTTCGCAACCACCGCCACGGCGGTGACCCTTGCAGGCGGTGTCGGATCCAGCAGCAACATCGGCGATCTGCGCCTGCTGCCGGCGGAGGATGTGCAGCTCACCAAGTACACCTCCAGCGGTGGTACGAACTGGGACGACGGCCTCGAGATGGCGAGGCGTCAACCCGCGGTCACCCCACTGACGGTCGTGCTGACCGACGGCAACCCGACGTATCACAACTCGGGTTCGGGCAACGACGGCCACGGCAACAGCGTGGGTGGAAATGGGGGCAGCACCAGCGCAACCGATCTCTCCAAAGCCGTAGCCGAAGCGAACTTGTTGAAGACCGCGGGCACCCACATCCTGGCGGTCGGAATCGGCGGCTCCCTGAACACGGGGAACCTGAAGGCGATCTCGGGCAACGAGCGGCTTACCGCCGACAACAACATGAGCTTCGCCGAGGCCGACTGGACCACGGTCGGGTTCACCCAGCTCAAGGCTCTTCTCGAGGATTTCGTGAAGGAGCTCTGTGCTCCTTCGTTGAACGTCAACAAGACCGAGATCCCGCTCAACGGTCCCGAACGCCCCGGCAACGGCTGGACCTTCGACCTAACCCTCGGAAGCAACCCCACGAAGTGGGAGACCCCCAACCAACCGACAAGCAACAGGACGGCCTCCCAGACGACAACCGACGGCAAGGCCAACTTCAAGTGGGAACAAGGCGCAACCCAGACCATGGGTGCCACGGTCACCGAGCAACCCAGAGCGGGCTGGGCCTTCTCATCGGCCACGTGTCAGCGTCGCAACTACGACACCGGTGTGGTCAGCCAGCTCACGCTCAGCCCACAGACCGCTGCGGACGGGTCGGTGCAGTGGGTGGTGCCAGGAGGCCTCGGACCGGCCGACGCGGTGAACTGCGATGTCCGCAATCGTGAAGTGGCACCCGCGAAGATCGATGTCCGCAAGCTCACCGCGCCGGCAGGCATGCCGGGTAAGTTCGACTTCGACCTCACAGGCCCGGGTGGGAACCGTGAGCTGGACGATCTCACCCATGGTGACACCAAGAGCTTCACCGACTTGTCGCCTGGCACCTACTCGTTGAGCGAGGATGTGGCCGAGAACTTCAGCCTGACCTCGGCTGTGTGCGACAACGTCGGCACCCAGGCGACGGAGTCGGTGAACCCCAGCGCAGTCGTGGTCGGTGAAGGCGAGCACTGGCTGTGCACTTTCACCAACACCGCCGATGACGGGTCGATAACGGTGCGGAAGGTGGCAACCGGAGCGAACGGGACCTTCTCGTTCTTCTCGGACTTCAACGGCGACTTCCAGCTCACCACGAGCAACGGGGCTGCTCAGAGCGCTGCTGTGGCGGTGACCCCCGGCAAGTACACCGTCACCGAGCTCGACGCATCACCGTGGACTCAGCAGTCGGCGGTCTGCGACGACGGCTCGCCAGTGGGTGACATCAACGTCGCCCCCGGCGAGGATGTGATCTGCACGTTCACCAACGTGGCCCCTGACCCCACGCTGAGTGTCACCAAGACCGCGAATGTGAGCTCGGTCGCCGAACCCGGTGCCGATGTGACCTTCACCGTCGATGTCACCAACACCAGCGTCGAGCCGATCACGATCGACTCGATCACCGACGCGGTCGGCGGTGGTGCTCCCTTCGACGTGGCCGACTTGCCGGTCACCGACTGCGACGATCTCCTCGGTGACACCCTCGCCCCAGGGGCCTCCACCTCCTGCACCTTCACACTGCGCGTGGAAGGCAACGCCGACGACGTGGTTCGCGACGTGGTGAAGGTCACCGGTCACGACAGCGACAATAACAAGGTCAGCGACGACGACGACGCGACCGTCACCGTCAACGATGTGCAGCCGGCCATTGCGGTCGACAAGGTCGCACAGGCCACAAGCGTCAGTGAGCCCGGGGCGGATGTCGCTTTCACCGTCACGGTGAGCAACCCCGGAACCGAGAGTGTCACCGTCGACTCCCTGACCGACTCGATCTCGGGTGGTCCTGCGGTGGACATCTCCGTTGTCGGACCGGTGATAAAGGCCACCACGTGTGGATCACTGGTCGGTGCATCGCTGGCTCCCGGAGAGTCCGAGAACTGCACGTTCACCGTGCGGGTGAGTGGTGACGGCGGGGAATCCGTCCTCGACGTCGTGCAAGTCACAGGAAGCGACGACGACGACAACAACGTGTCGGACACCGACGATGCCACCGTGGAGGTCACCGACGTGCTTCCCACGGTCACCCTAACGAAGACCGCCGGCGCGACCGCGGTGGCCGAACCGGGTGCGAACGTGACGTTCTACTTCGTGATCGAGAACACCTCCGCTGACGCCGTGACCGTCACGTCGTTGACCGACACCGTCTTCGGCGACATCACCGATCGATGCGATCTTCGCGATGACGTGCTTGCTGCGAACGACGGACAACCCGGCACCGGGCCCGACTCGACCCGATGCGAGGTCACCGAGGCAGTCGTAGGCAACGCAGGTGACCAACACCACAACGTGGCCACGGTCGTCGTGAGTGACGACGACGGCAACTCGGCATCGGCACAGGACGACGCCACCGTCGACTTCACCGATGTCCTGCCCGCCATAACTGTGGACAAGGACGCTTCCACGGCAACGGTGCCCGAGCCTGGCGCACCCGTGGAGTTCACCGCCACGATGACCAACAAGAGTGTGGAGCCGGTGACCATCACAGCGGTGACCGACGCGATCGGCAACGGCGTTGACCAGTTCCAGCCGCAGATTTCGGTCGCGCCC
>CAYVYG010000270.1:0-5006 GCA_964454385.1 uncultured Microthrixaceae bacterium | reverse complement strand
CTCCGGAGGCTCCGTGCTGCCATCACGTTCCAAGGAGTTCCGGCGGCCAACGCAGCGCTGTTCCAACGCGACGCTCGCTTGCAGCCCGATCTTGACTTCTTCGCCGACTGAGCCGCTGCGCAGCTACGGGGAAGGATCGCGGACATCCCCGATCGACACGCTGGGTGGGCCCTTGAGCCTGCACCGGACGGTTGCACTGTCGCCGCACCGCACCGTACCGCACCGCA
The DNA here is from genome assembly GCA_964454385.1 of uncultured Microthrixaceae bacterium. GTDB lineage: Bacteria > Actinomycetota > Acidimicrobiia > Acidimicrobiales > Microtrichaceae > JAMLGJ01. Next base: position 4,779 of record CAYVYG010000270.1, on the reverse strand, counting down.
CCGGAACCGGGACCACTGAGCGCCTTCCTGCACACCTAGCCTCCTGTGGATGAGAGACGAGCCTGTCTGCTTCGAGGCGATCCGAGAGACAGCGGCCTCGGAGCTGAACCGGTGGGCAAGAACTCGCGTCGGCCAATGGCGCCCGTGCGTCTGGCAGCAATACCGCGACGCGTCACATGTCGCCCCGTACTGCAACGTGCTCTCCCATCTGCAGGCCCTTGACGACCTCCTCCGGTTCGGCACCTGGTGCGATCACGTAGAACTCGCGCCCTGGCCTGACGACACCGACGAAGCCGAGATGGTCTTCCGCTTCTACGGCGTCGTGTTCCTGCTATGGGAGGAACTCGTCGCCGACCTCCGCATCATCGGAGGCGCCGCGACGACTGGCAAGTCGACCAAGCGGAAGCTCTCTACGACCGAGCCGCTCATGGAGTTCATCAACCGCACCTGGAAGCACCGCAGCACTCCACTGCGCGCCGGGCGCCCTTTTCACGCCAGCCACCACCACGGCCCCTACGTGTTCACCGACGTGCCCGGTTACCGCGCCGCTCTGCCCGCAGACGGGGCGTACGCCGCGCTCGACCATCACCCATCGCCGGGGACGACGGGTCCGCTGGTGTTGGTGGTCCCGAGCATCACGTTGGCGATGACGGACCTGGGACGGGCCATGGTCGAAACGAGCTCACTCCTCAGGGATGTCAGCGCACGTCAGAAGGTCATCGACGTCTACGGGGCTCGCCGCTTCTGACTGCCCGGGCGCTGGGACAACCCCCTCCTCTAGCGGAACAGACAAGGGTGGGAGCCACCGGGTTCGCCCTAGTTCGCAGCGGTAGATAACGCCCGCGAAGTTTTCCCTCGCCGAGGGGCCTACGTGGGTATGGAACGCGAAGGCATCGGCAGCTTCGAACTGCTCGTGATCGCCATCGCCGGCATCGCGCTGGCGTTGGTCGGGGCGGTCTGGGCGGGAGCGTGGCTGGCACTGGCCGTGTCGGGCGGCGGGCAGCTCCCGCTCGCGGCGGCGGCGGATGCTGCGCCGCGCCTCCCGGCCAACCTGAGCACACCTGCCGAGGCATGGTCCGAGCCCTACGCCGAGGCGCTTCCCGGTGCGCCTCTCTACTGGCTCTGCACCGCAATCGCGACCATGGTCACCGGGGGCGCAGCCGCGCTCATCGTCCGGTGGTTGACCCGTTCGAAGGTGGGGACCGCCAAGCGTCGCCCTCTCGGCGTCGACGGCAGGACGAGGTTCGCGAAGCGACGGGATCTTCAGCCGCTGCTGATATCGGGTCCGACGCCGGGGCGGCTGATCCTCGCTCGTTTCGGCCGACGCCTGGTCGCCACCGAGTCCCCACCGGCTCGCATGCAGGGCAAGGTCGCCCGGGCGGCCCGTCGCTCCCGCCGGGGTGACCGCGGCGCGGTGGCGCTGGTCGGACCGTCGAGGTCGGGCAAGACCACTGCGGCTGTCGCGGGCATCCTCGAGTGGGACGGCCCTGCCGTGTTGTCCTCGGTCAAGGCCGATCTGCTGGCCACGACTCAGGGGTGGCGCTCGACCCTCGGCGACGTCCGGGTCTACGACCCGACGTCCTCGACGACACCGAAGGGCGCCTCGGCGCTGTGGTCGCCCTTGCAGCAAGCCGGGACGGTCGTCGGGGCGCAGCGGGCAGCGAGGGCGCTGTGCGATGCCGCGCCACGAGGCGGGGTCGAGGGCGGGATGGACTTCTGGCTGGCCCAAGCCGAGATCCTGCTGTCGGGTCTGCTGTTCGTCGCGCACAACGCCCATCGGGACATGGACGCTGTCTGCGAGTGGGTGCTCACCCAGGACCGGCCGGGCGAGCTGGGTCCGGGTGAGGTGCGCGCCGCGCTCGACTCGTTGAACCTCTCGAACAACGCGGCGGTCTCCCGCGGCGCGATCGAGGTCGCCAAGGGCCTGGTGTCGGTGTGGGAGATGGAGGAGAGGACACGTTCGTCCATCTACGCGACGGCCCAGACGGTGATCTGGCCGTGGACCGATCCTGGCGTGGCCGCGTCAGCCCGGTCACCCAAGGGCAAGCACGCGAAGAACGGCTTCGTCGGCGTCGATCTGCCGTGGTTGTTGTCGGGGGCGAACACCGTCTACCTGTGCTCGCCGATCGAGGACCAGAAGCGACTCGCACCGGCGTTCGGTGGCCTGTTGAACGACCTCATCAACCAGGCGTACCGGCACGTCGCTGCGACCGGCAAGCCCCTCGACCCGCCGCTGCTGGTGGTGATCGATGAGGCGGGGAACACGCCGCTGCGATCGCTGCCGGAGTACGCCTCGACCCTCGCTGGGCTCGGCGTGTTGTTGGTGACGATCTGGCAATCACTCGCTCAGCTCGAGGTCGCCTACGGCAAGGCGTCGGACACGATCCTCACCAACCACCTGACGAAGGTGTTCTACGCGGGCCTGTCAGACCCGGCGTCGATCCAGTACGTCGACCGGGTGCTCGGCGAGGCCGAGGTCGACACGCGATCTCACTCGGCTGCGGAGCGGGTCAGCGGCGGCTCGGACCAGTTCTCCACGACCCGTGTCCCGCTCGCACCCGCGCATGTGCTGCGCCAGATGCGTCCCGGTGACGCGCTGCTGGTGCACGGAACGCTGCCGCCGGCGCACGTCCGGACCCGGCCCTTCTACCGCAGCCCACATCTGGCGAAGCGGGCCGCGATGGGCCTCGGCGACGAGGAGCGGGCGACATGAAGCCGTTCCTCCGGGCGACCGACCGCGCCCGGCTCGCCCCGGTGGGATGGGTCTCCGAGGCGGCGGGCACCTGGGCGGGCCGTCAGGTCGAGGTCGTCTTCGATCCACGGCAGCACCAGATCGTGATGGTCCGCAACGAACCTGGCGACACGACCCGCGCTGTCCTGGCTGGCGAGGGGTTCCGTCGCCTGGCCGTCGACGGGCAGCAGGAGATGTGGGTGCGCAATCGCGCCGCCGAGGCCGCGCAGCAGACCCCCGGTCGTGTCGTGTTGATCGACGCGACCCCCAAGGCAGTCCAAGCGCAGGGCCGGGGACTGTGACGTGGTGCTCGGTGGCTGGGAGATGGCGGGGGTAGCGTGATGGCACGCGCTCGGAGCGCTCGCAGCAATCCCTCCGAACAGCTCTCGCTGTTCGACCTAGCGCTCCCTCCCGAGGATGCCGACCCGGCATCGACCCAGGAGGTGACCCATGAACCGTTACGGTCAGAAGGCGCTGGACCACAACCGCAAGCACCGGCCGGACGCCTATTCGCAGATCCCGGACCCCGCCAGCTTCTTCGGCGAAGCCGGGGAGCAGATCGCGGCGGCGGTGAGCCAGCTGCGCGACGAGATCCTCGGCCCACCCAAGGCCGGCGAGACACCGGAGGACTACCGGCTCCGCAGCTACCAGGCGTTGGCAACGGCCGAGGAGTTGACGCTGGTGGACCACCCGCTGCTCCAACCGGACCGCTCCGAGGAGATCGAGGACTGGAGCGACGATCCGGACCTGGCCCGCCGCTACCAGGATCTGGCGGCGATCAACGAGACGATCAACACCCCGCTGTAGCCAGCGAGCCACCCCCGTCCCCGGCCCGGCCCGAGTCGTTCCGACCATCTGGCCCTGACGACCTCGCCCCACCGGGCGCAGCGGCGAAGCTGCGAGCGAACCTCGACGCACTCGCCGTCTTGAACCGGTGCCGAGACGAGGGCGGGCGATGGGCGAGCGCGGAGGAGCAAGCGGTCCTTGCCCGCTGGTCGGGTTGGGGAGCGATCCCGCAGGTCTTCGATCCCGCGGATGACCGCTACGCAGAAGAACGCGCCGAGCTACGACAACTGCTCCGCACCGAGACGGGCTGGGCGCAAGCCCGACGCACAACCCTCAACGCCCACTACACCTCGGCGCCGGTCGTGCAGGCCATGTGGCACGCCACCCAGCAGCTCGGAGTCACCGGCGACGGCGTACGCGTGTTGGAGCCCGGCTGCGGATCGGGCAACTTCATCGGCTTCGCCCCCGCTGGCACCGTGTTGACCGGCGTCGAGCTCGACAAGACCACCGCCGAGATCGCCCAGCACCTCTACGGAGCCCGGGCCACCATCGAGGCCACCGCGTTCGAGGAGCTGCGCGTCCAAGACGGCGCGTTCGACATGGTGATCGGCAACGTCCCCTTCGCCAAAGTCACCCCGCACGACCCGCATCACAACCGCGGACGCCACGCACTACACAACTACTTCCTCATCAAGTCGCTGCACCTGACCCGACCCGGCGGGCTCGTCCTCGCACTCACCTCCCGCTACACCCTCGACGCCCGCAACCCCGCGGCCCGCAGAGAGATGGCCTCGATGGCCGATCTCGTCGGCGCGATCCGGCTCCCCGAACGAGCCTTCGCCCGCTCGTCAGGCACCGATGTCGTCGTCGACATGGTGATCCTGCGCCGTCGCCCACCAGGAGCCGAACCCTCCGGCCCGGCATGGGAGAACGTCGGCGCCGCGCCCATCGAGGCAGCCGACGGCGCTCCGCCGTTGGAGGTCAACGAGCACTACCTCGCCCACCCCGAACACGTCCTCGGTGACCTCGCCGCGACACGGGGCATGTACCGCGACCACGAGCTGACCATCACCCCGACCGGCGACCTCGACGAACAACTCCCCGCCGCGCTCGCAGACCTCGCTGCGGGTGCGGCCGAGCGTGGACTCACCTACGTCGCGGCCAGCCGCGACACCAAGGCACCCCGCCCGGAACGGCGCGCCGCGCCAGGCGACTTCTACCTCGAGCACGCGCAGGACGGCAGCTTCGTCGTCAACCAGCGC
>CAYVYG010000269.1:0-5025 GCA_964454385.1 uncultured Microthrixaceae bacterium | reverse complement strand
AGCAGTCCTGCTCATGAGTGGGGATTGCAAGTGCCGCCCTCACCAGCTCCACGGTCCGCGAAACCGACAGCGCCATCGTCAAGGTCAACGACCCCGGTGATGGATCCGAGATCTCGGACCTGGTGTCGCAGGGTTACATCGTGCGCACCCGGGCGGACGCCGATCTGGAACAGGCTTGGACGGGTGACGAAACCCGTGCGGGGATCGCACTCGGGTCCGGGGCACAGATCGTCTCCACCGACTTCCCGGTGGGTGAGACCTACGCGTCCACCGGGTACCGCGTCGCGTTCGATGACCTTGCTGTCCAGGGCCGCTGCAATCCGGTCAACACGACCCCGGCTGGTTGCTCGCTGCCCGCAGTGGTGGAACTGGGCTGAACCCAGCCGGCTGTGCGCGATGTGTACATCGCGCGGCTACATCGCGCGGGGAGATCCTGCGGCGAGATGAGGCGTTCAGGTTTCGTGGCCCGGTTCGATCCTCATGGCGTCCGCGAAGCGCAGCGGGGCGCCCTCAGCGTCGGATGCGCCGGCGCGCAGCGGTTCGATGACGTGAAGCACGTGGTCGCCCACGTCCAGGCGTTCGATGACCCGGCCCACGACCCACGCCGGAGCGTCCTCGAGCACGGGCACGCCGGTCTCGTCGGCGGTCCACTCGCAGTGGTCGAACTTGTCGGTTCCCTCGTCCAAGGTGTGACCACCGAACAGCTCGGCTACCCGGAGCTGCTCGGAGCCGAGGAGGTTGACCGCGAGGATCTCTGAGCGCAGCGCCACGTCGTATGTGTGGTTCGCCTTCGACAGGCCGACCGCGTAGCGCGTCGGGTCGATGCTGCACTGGGTGTGGAACCCGACCAGGCAGCCCGAACGTTCTCCGTCGGGAGCTGCGACGGTGACCACCACCATGGAATCGTCGGCATGCTCGACGAACGAACCGAGCCCGGATGGCTCATCAGCTGTCGACATCGGAACGCAGCCTGCCGGCAGCCTCCACGAGGTTTCGCAGCGATGCCTCGGTCTCGGTCCAACCGCGCGTCTTGAGTCCACAGTCCGGGTTGACCCACAGGCGGTCCGCCGGCAGCACTTCGAGCGCGCGGCGCAACAGCTCTGTCATCTCGTCGACCTCGGGCACCCGTGGCGAGTGGATGTCCCAGATGCCGGGGCCGATCTCGTTGGGGTAGTCGTAGGTGGAGAAGGTGTCGAGCAGCTCCATCTCCGAGCGGGCGGTCTCGATCGAGATCGCATCCGCGTCGAACGCCGCGATCGCGTCGATCACATCCGCGAACTCGCCGTAGCACATGTGGGTGTGGATGCTCACGTCATCGCCTGCGCCCGCTGACGCAGCACGGAACGCGGCGATCGCCCAATCGAGGTACTCGGCCCGGTCGGCCTCCCGCAGGGGAAGGCCCTCGCGAAGCGCGGGTTCGTCGATCTGGATCACACCGATCCCGGCCTGTTCCAGGTCGGTGACCTCGTCGCGGATCGCGAGTGCGATCTGGCGTGCTGTGAGGGACCGTGGCTGGTCGTCGCGCACGAAGGACCATTCGAGGATCGTCACCGGACCGGTGAGCATGCCCTTCACGGGACGGTCGGTGAGCGACTGGGCGAATCGCGTCCAACCGACCGTGACCGGTTCTGGCCGCGAGACGTCACCGAAGATGATCGGTGGTTTCACGCAACGGGACCCGTAGCTCTGCACCCATCCGTTCCGGGTGACTGCGAACCCCGCGAGGTGCTCACCGAAGTACTCGACCATGTCGTTGCGCTCGAACTCGCCGTGGACGAGCACATCGAGACCGATCGACTCTTGAAGGCGGATCGTCTCGGTGATCCACCCCTCGAGCTTGGAGCGGTAGTCCTCTTCGCTCAGCTCACCGCGGCGCACCTTCGCTCGTGCGGCACGCACCTCGGCGGTCTGGGGGAACGACCCGATCGTGGTGGTGGGCAGCAACGGCAGCCCGAAGCGGTCGCGGTGCGCCTTTCGACGCTGGGCGTACGGGGAGTCGCGTTGCTCGATCTCGGAGCCGGTCGCGGCCAGCCTCGTGGCGACAGCGGCGTCGTGGACGCGGGTCGATTCACGCCTGGTCTGCGCCGCGCGGCGGCTCGCTTCGAGCTCGTGGGCCACCGCGTCCTCACCGGATTCGAGAGCGGTTGCGAGGACGCGGAGCTCCTCCAGGCGTTGGGTGGCGAAGGCGAGCCACTGGCGCACCTCGTCGTCCACGCCGCGGCCACCGGTGACGGGGCCCTCGTTGTCGAGGTCGACCGGCAGGTGCAGCAGCGAACACGACGGAGCGATCCCTATTCGGTCGATGCCGACCGCATCGACGGCGCGGCGGGCGATCCGCAGCTTCTCGTCGAGGTCGGAGCGCCAAACGTTGCGTCCATCGATGAGCCCCAGTGACAGCGTGAGCGTGTCGGGCGCCTTCGCCAGGGCGTCGTCGAGCTGGTCGGGTTCTGTGACCAGATCGAGGTGCAACACGTCGACGGGAAGCGACAGCGCGGTGTCGAGGTTGTCGCGCAGTCCACCGAAGTAGGTCGCGACGGCGAGCTCGAGTGCGGGTGCGGCTGAACGCAACGTGTCGAAGGCCGACGTGTACTGCTGGCGGGTCGTGTCGGCGAGGTCGGTCACGAGCATCGGTTCGTCGATTTGCACCGCACGGGCACCGGCGTCAGCGAGCGCGCGCAGCAACTCGGCGTAGACCGCCACCACGGCGTCGGTGTGGGCCAAGACGCCGCGTTCGCCGTGGGCGCCCTCCCGCTGCTTGCAGAGCGCGAGGAACGAGATCGGTCCGAGCAGCACCGGACGGGTCTGAATGCCCGCGGCCGCCGCCTCCTCGAACTCGGCGAGCGGTTTGGGAGCCACGGAACCCGCGACCGTGAGGCCGCTCAGTGCGAAGGTCTGGTCCTCGGTCAGCTCCGGGACGAGGTAGTGGTAGTTGGTGTCGAACCACTTGGTCATCTCGAGTGCCACGACGGGTTCCCCGTGCAGCTCACCACCGCGGGCGGCCGCGAAGTAGCCATCGAGGTCCACGACGTCGCCTGTGCGGTAGGTCTGCGGAAGCGCTCCCAACCACACGGCGGTGTCGAGCACGTGGTCATACAGCGAGAAGTCGTTCGACGGGGGCGTCTCGATACCGGATCGCACCTGAAGTTGCCAGTTGGCGGAGCGAAGCCCGGCCGCGACCTCCGTGAGCTCCATCGCGGACGACTCACCACCCCAGTACCGCTCCAGCGCGGTCTTCAGCTCGCGGTCCGGGCCGATCCTCGGGAAGCCGAGGTTCTGGGCAAGTCGAGCCATACATCCACGTCCTTTGCAGGTTGGAGACCTTGGTCTCCGCAGGTGGGAAACCTGGTGGACCGATCCTACAAAACCGATCGAGATATGCAATAGAGCCTGAGAGGATGATCACCGGTTGCCTTCGGCGCTGCTGCGTGAATGTCGAAGCGGCCTGCTGACGCAGCAGAGCCGGCTGCGTAGGATGGCCGGATCGACGCGCGGCGATAGAAGGGGGCTCTCGATGGCTTGGACCTCAGCAGAGATGTACTCCCACGGGCTCGATCTCTTCAGCGGAGTCGTGGCCTCGGTTGATCCCGCGGCCTGGGACCGACCGTCTCCGTGTGAGGGCTGGACGGCAGCTGATGTGCTCGGCCACGTCGGTGGAGCAACCGCTATGGGTGCGCGGATCCTCCGCGGTGGGGACATGTCGTTCGACCGCCGTGATCCACCGTCCTCGATCATCGAAGGCGAGCCGTTGACCTGGTGGAAGGATCTCTCGTCCGAAGCACGCGAAGCTCTCGCCGGTGTCGAGGATCTCGACCGGGAGGTGGACACCCCGATGGGTCGGCGCAGCATTCGCGAGGGCCTGTCCTTTCCGGCAGCCGATCTGTTCCTGCACGGCTGGGACCTCGCGGTCGCGACAGGGCAGTCAGTGGCATTCCCCGACGAAGCGGTCGAGTTCGTCCGCGCCATGTTCGAGAACGTTCCTGAGGAGATCACCCGCCGACCAGGTGTGTTCTCTCCGGCGGTGGAAACGCCGGAAGGCTCGAACCCGACCGAGGCGCTCATCGCCTGGAGCGGACGGGATCCCCGTTGGGGCGCCAAGGACTGAACAGCGTCGCCGGGCAATGCCCTGCCGAACCAGAGGTTGCGGGCATCGCTTCTCACGATCATGCCGGAGGTTCGTGGTCGTTGTTTCGTCAAGGCTGGGATCCGGCGCAGCTGAAGCCTTGGTGGGCGCAGAGGCAGAACCCCATCCAAAGTTGAGTATGTCACACTCAAGAAAGTGGAATACCATCGATGGCGGTCCGGTTGTAGCTGTTCTAGCCGCGATCGGCGCGCACCGGCGTCAGCGGACCAAACCCCCTTCCGAGAACGAGGACACCTCCTTGAACGAGACACCTGTCGACGACACGGCACACCCCGACGACACAGAACAGCCGAACGACACAGCGCAGCCGAACGACACAGCACACGCGAACGGAACCGCAGCGCAGGAAGACACAGCACGCGGGGCGAGCCTTCCCGTGCTGACCCTGCACAACGGGGTCGTGCTGCCCCAGATGGTGATCACCCTGACCCTCGAGACGGCGGATGCGCGCGCCGCGGTCGATGCAGCCATGGATGCAGGCACGCCGGTGCTGCTCGTGCCGAAGGTGGGCGACCGTTCCGCCGCGGTGGGGACCGTGGCTGCGATCGACCAGGCCGGCGAGCTTCCCGGCGGGGGACGGGCGGTGTTCCTGCGCGGACTGCGGCGTGCCAGGGTCGGTCGCGCTGTGCCTTCGGCCGGGGAGGCCCTGTGGGTCTCGGCCGACACGATCGCCGAAGGCGAGGTGACCGATGAGCAACGTCGTCTCGCACAGGAGTACAGAGCGGTGCTCGAGAACATCCTGGAGCACCGCAACGCACCCCAGATCGCGGATTTCGTGCGCAGCGTCGACGGTCCCTCGGCGCTCGCGGACATCATGGGTTACAGCCCGGATCTCGACTTCGACCAGAAGGTCGAGCTCCTCGAGACGCTCGATGTCACCGAAC
>CAYVYG010000268.1:0-5079 GCA_964454385.1 uncultured Microthrixaceae bacterium | reverse complement strand
AGCACATCGGTGACGCTGCCCGCCATCTCGTGACGGGCAGCGAACACTGCCTCGGCGGCAACGTAGGGCAGCCCGGCCACGAGCGGCTCGGCGAGTGCGGGATCGCTCTCGATCATGGCCATCAGCGCCCGGGCCTCGCCGCCGTAGCGCGACGCCAGATGCTCCGCCGTGTGGACCGGCACGCTCGGGAAGACCTCGAGAGCGTCGAGGACGGTGTCGTGTCCTCCTGCGCCGATCAACGCCAGGCGTGCGGTCGTCGAGCGCCCCCATCCGGCGAAGCCCACGTCGGTGGAGTGGACCCGCTCGATGACCTCGTCGACGGTGTCCGAGGCCATCTCGCGGTAGGTCGTCAGCTTTCCGCCCGTGATGGTCACGAGCCCCGAGTCCGAGTGTGTCACCCGGTGCATACGCGACAGATCCGCGGTGCGCCCATCGGAACCGGAGGCCACGAGAGGCCGGAGCCCCGCCCAGGTCCCGGTGACGTCCGCAGTGGTCAACTCGGTGGTGATCGAGGCGTTGATCGCATCCAGCAGGTAGGCGATGTCCTCGGGTGTGCACTGGGGATCGTCGAGCGGTCCCGAGTAGTCGGTGTCGGTGGTGCCGATGTAGGTGAGGCCGCCGTGGGGCACCACGAACACGGATCGGCGGTCGCCGGGTACCGGCATGACCACCGCCACCTGGTTGCGCACCTTCTCCCAGGGTACGGTCACGTGGATACCCTTGGCAGGCCGGATCGACCCGGGGTTCTTTCCCTCGTCCTGGGCGCGGATGTCGTCTGTCCACACTCCGGCCGCGTTGACCACCGCCCGCGTCGACACAGTGAGCTCCTCGTCGGTGCCCGGACCGTGCGGGCGCACCACCACACCGTTGATCCGGCCGTCTCCGTCCTTGGTCAGTCCCACCGCGGGTGTCCGGTTGGCGACCACTGCGCCGTGGCCCAGCGCGGCGGTCCGCAGCACCGACAGCACCAGGCGCGCATCGTCCGCGGTGGCGTCGTAGTACATGTACGCCGAGACGAGCCGGTCAGCGGGCAGCGTGGGCATGTACCCGAGTGCCTCGTCGCGGTCGAGCCGCTTGTGCAGCTTCCCGATGCGCCAGCCTCCCGTGATGTCGTAACCCCACATCGCGGCGCCGAGGATCCTCGAGATCTTCGCCGGGATCACACCTCCCTTGCCCATCATCGGGATCAGGAACGGGATGATCTCGACCAGGTGCGGTGCGTTGCGCAGCAGCCGGCGTCGTTCGCGCAGCGCCTGGTAGACGAGGTTGATCTCGCCCTGTTGCAGGTAGCGCAGGCCTCCGTGGACGAGCTTGGAGGACTTCGACGAGGTGCCTTCGGCGAAGTCCCCGGCTTCCACGAGCGCGACGTGCATTCCCCGGGCGGCGGCGTCGAGCAGTACCCCCGCACCTGTGATCCCGCCCCCGACGACGACCAGGTCGAACGCCTCGTCGCGCAGAGCTTGCAGGGATGAGTCTCGGTCGAATGCTCGGCTGCTCACCACACAACCCTACGGGTGCCGGGGCGATCGTTGGTAGCCGGAGGGGGTAGCCGGGGGTTCCTGTCGAGCGCGCCCAGCGTTTCCGGTCGAACCGTTTCGCGCTCGGGCCGGCCGGATCCTGTGTGATCTCTCATGTTCTCTCGTGGGTCCTTCTCGATTGCTTTGGTTCGGGCTCAGCGGGTCGCTAGTATCGAACATATGTTCGATGAAGGTAACGAGGGCGGTGGTAACGAGGGCGGTGGTAACGAGGGCGGTGGTAACGAGGGCGGTGGTAACGAGGGCCCCGTGCTCGCGCAGTATCGGGTGTGGATGGCCGAACAGATCGCCGACGAATGGCTCGTGGAGGATCATGCTCCCGGTGCTGCCAAGCAGTTGGCGGACGCCCAGGAGCAGGTGCTCGAAGCGCTCGGGGTGATGGATGCCGCTCTTTCAGCTCTCGCCGGGGACGAACCAGAGGGCTCCGACAGCTGGCCTGTTGGCAGTGCTGTGGACGGATCCGCGCTGATGGCGGCTTCGGTTGCCCTGGAATCGACCCGCAGGCGCCTCGATGCAGCATCCGCGGAGGTGCTGGGTCGCCTCGATGCGCTCGGGGTGACCGAGATGGTGGCAGGGGTGGGTGCGAAGGCCTGGAAGGCCAACCACACCCACTCCGCTCCGCGCGCGGTGGGTCGTGAGCTGCGGGTGGCTCACACCCTGGAGCGCTTCTCGGGTATGCGCAGCGCGTTGCGCAGCGGGCTGATCTCCTCGGAACACCTCTCCGCGCTCGATCAGGTGTGCAACGAACGGACGATCGAAGCGCTGCTCGAACAGGAGAACCAGATAGTGCGGTTCGCGAAGCTGCACCGGTTCAACGTCTACGTCTCCTATCTCCGCCGCCTCGTCGCCGTCATCGACACCGACGGTGCCGAACCCGATTGCGGGGATGTCGACACGGCGACGATGGCACGCGACTTCGATGGCAACCTGCGGCTGTTCATGGAGCTCTCGGGCCACAACGCCGTCGAAGCCGAGGCGATCATCAACACCGAGACGGATCGCCAGCACCGTGCAGCAGTGCGCGAACAGGAGGCTGTCGGCACGCCCTTGCCCTCGATGGCCGTGTTGCGTGCCCGCGCGCTGATGGAGCTGTTGCGCCGTGGAGCCGATCCCCACGGCCGGGCGGCCAATCCGGTTCCTTCGGTGATACTGCCCGTGACGGTTGATCGCTGCGGTCACCCGTTGGCAGTGCAGACGACCGATGGCACCGAGGTGGATCCAGATGTCGCTGCGGTGTTGACCTGCGATGCGTACTTCCAACCAGTGTTCACCGATCCAGCGAACAACCCTTTGAACCTCGGACGTCGCGTGCGGTTCTTCACGCCTGCGCAGAAGAACGCTCTGGTGATCCGCGACGGTGGTTGCGTGTTCCCCGGATGCGAACAACCCGCCAGGCGCTGCGCAGCACACCACCAGGTCCCCTGGGAGGACGGTGGGCGAACCGACATCGACAACGGGGCGTTGTTGTGCCCCCGCCACCACGGTCTGGTGCACTGCGGGCAGCCGTGGGTCATCCTGAGTTACCGGATCGAGGATCTTCCCGCAGATCTCCTCGAGGCGCACCGCGCCCGTGCGGCCGGCGCGAACCTCGAACCGGCGCACGAGGTGAGGGTGTTCCGAAGTCCGAGCGGCGAGTTGTTCCTCGCCCAGAACGCCACCGACCACAGAGGTCCGGCGCCTCCGCGGCGATCCGCCGCGGCCTGAGCAGCCCGGGTGCGCGGGTTCGGGGAGGGTGGAGCCCCCGAGGCCGTCGGGAAGACCTATGGTTGGGCGTGGTCGGGGCGCGCACCGAGCCGTACCGAGTCATCCAGAATGCAAGAGCCACCCCGAAATGGAGGAGCAATGCCAGATCTGAAGGGATCCAAGACCGAGGCGAACCTCAAAGAGGCGTTTGCCGGTGAGAGCCAGGCGAACCGCCGCTACCTCTACTTCGCCCAGAAGGCCGACGTAGAGGGCTACCCCGATGTCGCGGCGCTGTTCCGCAGCGTCGCGGAAGGCGAGACGGGCCACGCGTTCGGCCACTTCGACTTCCTCGCCGAGACCGGCGACCCCGCCACCGGCGAGCCCGTCGGCAGCACCCAGGACAACCTGCGCTCCGCGATCGCCGGCGAGACCTACGAGTACACCGAGATGTACCCCGGTTTCGCGAAGACCGCGCGTGACGAGGGCTTCGAGGAGGTCGCCGAGTGGCTCGAGACGCTCGCGCGGGCAGAGAAGTCCCATGCCGGACGCTTCGGCGAGGGCCTGGAGAGCGTCTCCTGATCTACGTGCCCACCCGCTGCTCCGGTAGCACCGGCGGCGGGTGGGCACACCCTCGGGCCGACCGTTGAACCGGAGGACCACCATGTCCGACTCGAATCGCAAGCTCACACTCGAGGACATCTCGGACCTCCGGGCGTACGAACGCGATCGGGACGGGGCGATCGCTCGGATCATCGCCCTCAAGAAGAAGCGCAGGGTCCACGTGGGGCCGTTCGTGGCGCTTCTGTTCGACAATCGCGAGACCGTTCTGTCCCAGATACACGAGATGGCACGAGCCGAGCGGCTACTAACCGACGAAGCGCTCCAGGTGGAGCTCGACACCTACAACCCGCTGATCCCCGAGCCCGGTTCGCTGTGCGCCACGCTGATGCTGGAGCTGACAGAGGACGCGCAGCTGCGTGAGTGGCTGCCCAAGCTCGTCGGAATCGAACAGCACGTGGTGTTGCGCTCGGCGGGTGAGGAGATCCGCAGCGTCGTCGAGGAGAGCCACGGCAAAGCTCTGACCCGCGAGGATGTGACCGCCGCGGTGCACTTCATCGGGTTCGACCTCACGCCGGGACAGGTCGAAGCATGGGGTTCCGGGCCGGTCACCCTCGCGGTCGACCATCCGGCGTATGACCACGAGACCGTCCTGGGTGACGAGACGGTCGAGGAGCTGGCGAACGACCTCAGGGGTTGATCGGGAGCCCATTTTGGGACCGAACTGTTCTGAGATGCACCGAAGGTCAATCGCTTTGGATTCTGCGGGGTCCCTTGGCAGTATGGCCCCATATGACACCTCCCACCTCGGCCCCGCAGTGGGCGGCGAGCGCCGCGTGCAAGGGTCTTGATTCCGCGATCTTCTACCCAGCAACCGACGAGGAGGCCGACTCGGCCAAGGAGGTGTGCGCAGTGTGTCCGGTGCAGGAGATCTGCTTGGAGCACGCTATCGAACACCGTGAGCACAACGGTGTGTGGGGCGGTGCCACCGAGCGCGAGCGCCAGCGGATCATCCGCAGGCGCCGGCGTCAGCGCAGCCTGGCGCGTGCCGCTGCGGCTTCCTGAGTCCCATGTTCGGGGACCCCATGGAGGATCCGGGGTTCGTCGGCGGCTGGCCGGCCGTGTTCGCCCGGCTGGTCGCCGGCGAGGACCTTCGAGCGGGTGAGGCGCGCGCGGTCCTCGCGGAGGTGCTCGCCGGTCGGGCGACTCCGGCGCAGATCGGAGGCCTACTGACCGCGTTGAGGACCAAGGGTGAGTCTCCCGAGGAGCTCTCGGGCATGGTGCGGGCGATGTGGGAAGCGGC
>CAYVYG010000267.1:0-5080 GCA_964454385.1 uncultured Microthrixaceae bacterium | reverse complement strand
AACCTGCAAATGTGTGCGCGCCGGATCTGCTGTTCGGCACCGATGAACGGGACCGAGCCGACGGGTGTTCCGGGAGAGCCGTTCCGGCGAGTGAAGCTCATCGCCCGAGCGCCTTGCCCTGAGGGGCGAGCCCGTTGGTGGGTCGACCGGAACCGCTCTGGATGCGGTCGAGCCGAGCCGTGATCGACGCGACGCTCGCCTGATGCTGGGCCAGGTCGTCGATCTGCTCGAGGTGGTCGCCGAAGAGCCGTTCGTGGGTATCACGGGTCCACTGCGGCACCCGGTCGAGCTGACGGAGGGTGAGCGGTGAGACCTGGCGGAAGACCTCCAGCCCGGCGCCGTCCGGAACTGGCCGGGCCAGCCGGTACTGGACGAGCCGGTTCATGGTGCTCATCAGCCGGCTGCGCTCGCCCACACCTCGACCGAGGCCGAGCGAACGAGACAGCTCAGTGGCCTGGATCTCGCCGGGCGTGTTGACAGCCCACAGGTCCGGCATCCGACGGAGCAGCAAGGTCGAGCTCGGCCCGACGACAGCCGACCAGCACTGCTCGACGTAGGGGTCGGTCAGATCGAAGCCGACACGCTGCACCCGGTCGTCGGGATGGTCGACGGGGGTGAACCTCAGTATCCGATCACGTTCCATGCCCCCGTAGGCCCCTCGACGGGGTCGATAGCGCGCGTCGGCTGCACCGAAATCTCGTGAACGGGAGGTCGAACGGGAGACCGGAGCCCTCGGACGGGAGGCAACCGACCAGAGATCTTCAAAACGGGAGGTCGAACGGGAGGTCGAACGGGAGGTCGCGCGGGAGGTGCCACGCGGACCCTGCTGGTGCTCAACGACACCAGGAGGCTTCCGATGGCAGAGATCCTGCGATCCCTCAACAGGGAGTGGTCGGCGATCGCCGGCTCTCCATCCGCAAGACGAGCGCTGATGCGCTGGTCGGCTACCCACCCAGTGCTCACGTCAGCCGCAGACCTCGACGACGTGATCGACCTCGGCTTCAACCCCGACGATGGGCCAGAGGTCCGACGGGCACTCGCAGCCTTGGCGCCCGCTGATCATCTCGCGGCCCGGACGTTGCTCCAAGGATTGCTCGGCGGTCTGTGCAACCTTGCCCACCGTGTCGGGCGCGACGACGACGCGGTCGACGACGTCGTCCGGCTCGCATGGGAGCGCATCCGCACCTACCCCGCGAGCCGACCCGGATCGGTGTCGGCCAACGTCCTGCTCGACGTCCGCAAGCGCTACCGCCGCGAGCAGGACAAGGCCCGCCGCCAGATCGGATCGTGCGTGGCGACAGAGGCGCCGTCCGCGGAGGAGCAGTTCGTCAGCCACGCCTTCCTCGAGGAGCTCGTCACCGCAAGCTTCTCGTCGGGGATTTCCGACGACGTCCTCGCCACGATCCTGCGCAGCCGGGTTGGCGGGGAGTCCATGGCGGATCTCGCCGCCGAACAGCACGTGACGGTCAAGGTGCTGTGGCACCGCCGCTGGCGAGCCGAGGCCCGCCTTCGCGACCTTCCGTTGGCGAGTTGAGCGGTGCGCTCAGGTCGAACACTCCGAGCAGGGATCCAAGGTCTCCGAGCAGGCTTCCCACAGGTTCGCTACCGTCGTATGTGGCATCGACTTGTCGGCGCCCGGTCTCGTCTGCCTGACCGTTACGGGGCTGACCTCCTCTCCCTCACCCGCGGCGCGGTCGTCGTTCCGCTGTGGACCTGCGGGAGTTTCTGGATACTGAACCCGGTGACACCGGAAGAGGGTCGTCCCGAACGAGGAGGCGCGACCATGACCAGGTCCGACCGCATCGCCACCGCAGCAGCACATCGGCAGCCACGCGGCAGGGGGATCGCGCTCGCGGTGCTCCTCTGCCTCAGCACCCTCGGCTGTTCCGGCGACGACGGAGCCACGTCGTCGACGACCACCACCGAGTCGCGTCGGACATCGACCACGACCGAAGCGACGATCTCGACGGCGCCCACCGAATCGACCACAACCACCTCGGGATCGGCTCCGAGCGGCGAGACCGACGAGGACGAGATCGTCGCCCGCTACATCGGCTACTGGGACGCTCGCTTCGCCGCCAACAGCGGCACCCCGAACCCGGACGATCCGGCGCTCCGGGACTTCGCCACCGGTGCCCAACTGGACGCGGTGATCGCCGAGACTCGCCGCAACCTCGAGAACGGCCTCGCGTTCCGGCCTGCGGCGAACCCGAGCGCCATCCAGCGCGTCGACGTCATCGAGCTGGAAGGTGACCACGCGGTGGTCCAGGAGTGCGTCGTCACCGACGGCGTGATCTACCGCCGGGACACGGGCGAGATCGTCGACGGCGAGGTCTACACGCAGAACATCAGAGGAGAGCTGCAACGCGTCGACGGCGTCTGGAGGGTGTCCTCCGCCCGCCTCGTCCAACAGTGGGAAGGAGTTGCGGGATGCGCACGCGCCTCGTAGCCGCGCTGTTCACAGCGCTCTCAATCTTGGCCGTCTCGGCCGGTCAAGCATGGGCCGGCGAGCGACCGAACGGTGACGGCGGAGCGTTCGTCGACCCCGACGGAGATCCAACCGCAGTCGCCGAAGAGGGCGGGTCCGGCGGTGGCGGCGGAGGTTCGGGTGGCGGCGGAGGATCGGACGATGGGTGCTACTGGCGGGTCGTGATCGAGGACGATTTCCAGTTCGCGATCTACGACGTCGACTCGCTCGAGACGATGCACTCGGCCACGGGCCGGTGGTTGGAGCGGTGGTGCGACGGTATCGGCGCTGTCGCAACCGGGGAGTACTTCGCTGTGCCCGAGGGCGGGCTGGCTGATCCGTACCAGCTCGCGCTCGAGGCGCTGGCCTCGGCGCAGATCGCACCACCTGCGATCCGTACGAGCCCGTCGGAGAACGGACGCTTGTACGTCCAGGTGCCGACCTGGCTGTGGCTCGACTCGACGTGGTGGCAGACCTACGAGGCGACAGCGAACACCGGCCGTGTCTGGTCCACGGTGCGGGCGACACCGGTCGCCACGACCTGGGAACTCGGCGACGGCGGGTCGGTGTCGTGCCGCGGTCCGGGCACCCCGTGGCGACCTGGCTCGTCGGAGGACGCGTCGTCCTGCACCCACACCTACCGCAACTCGTCAGCGACGCGGCCGGGTGGCACCTTCAACCTGGAAGCGACGGTGACACTCGAGGTGTCGTGGACGTCGAACGCCACCGGTGGCGGCACGCTCCCGGCGATCACGCGCTCGTCGACGCTCGATGTCGAGGTCGGTGAGATCCAAGCGATCGGAACGCGGGGAGGCAGGTAGCAGTGGCCTCTCCTCGAACCGCGACTCGGTCCGATGCCCCGTCGTCCAACGGCCAAGGCGCTCGACGCAGCGTCGACGTCCGCCCGCCCGGTAGGCGAGCGCGAGTCCCTGAGCTTGCCGTCGGCGTGTTGGTCATGGCGGTGTTCGCGCTGGGCGCGGTGCTCTGGCACTTGAGCGCCGTCGAGAAGGTTCCTGCCTTGGCCTTGGTGTCGAGCGTCGAGCGGGGCGAGGTGATCGACGCGAACGACGTCAAGGTCGCGTACGTGGCGAGCGACGATGCGCTGGCTCGGCTCGACGGCTCCCAGATCGACCGAGTGGTGGGTCGCGTTGCGCTGGTCGACCTGGCCGAGGGCACGCTCCTCACGACCTCGGTGATCGCCGATGCTGCAACGGTCCAGGACGGCGACGGCGTGGTCGGCCTCTCGCTCGACCCTGGTGCGTACCCCGCACGTGGCCTGGCCCCAGGCGATCGGGTCAACGTCGTTCGCTCGGCCGACGTGGCCGAACTCGACGCGGACCCTGCGGTCATCGCTCGAGATGCGACCGTGTTCGCCGTCGATGAGCTGGCCAGTGACCGGCTCCTGGTGTCGGTACTCGCAACCGAGGCTGACACCGAGGCGGTCGCCGCCGCGGCCACCGCCGGTGGCCTGAGGCTGGTGCTGGTTTCGCCATGAAGGCGATCAGCCTGGCTTCGGTCCGGGGTGCTCCCGGGGTGACGACCACCGCGATCCTGCTCGCGTCCGCCTTCACCGATGGCCTGGTGGTCGAGGCCGACCTCGACGGAGGGGTGCTCGCGGTCCGATACGGGCTCGGCCGTGAACCCGGCCTGACGACGTTCGCGGCCGGCGGACCCGACGCGGAGGGCGGTTGGCGAGCACACGCCCAGGATGCCGGTGGCGTCCCCGTGCTGGTCGGCCCCGATGCCCCCGCTGCGAGCACGTCGATGTGGCGGACAGCGGGAGAGCGATCCCGTCCGGCGGATCCGAGGCGACTTCCTCGACGTGCTCCGTGCCGCCGTCGCCGGTGACGAGCACGCCGCAGTTGGATTGGACTTCGTCTACGGGGGAGTGGAGGACGGCACGCTGCGGCCTCTCGATGGCCAACAGCGCCTGACCACCCTGTTCCTCCTGCACTGGTACATCGCCTCCCGATCCGGGAACCTCGATGGCGATCACGGCTGGAGGCGCTTCTCGTACGCCACCCGCCAGAGCGCCTGGATGTTCTGCGAGAGCCTCGTCGGACACCCGCTGCCGGATGACGAGCAGCCCTCCGACTGGATCAAAGACCAGCCCTGGTACCTCTTCCTGTGGCGACGCGACCCCACCATCCAGTCGATGCTCGTGATGCTCGACAGCATCCACGAGCGATTCGGCGACCTCGATCCGGCGGCCGCGTGGGAGAGGTTGACTGACGTCGAGAACCCGGCGATCTGGTTCCTGCTGCTGCCGCTCGCCGGCCTCGGTCCGGCGGACGGCGAGGACATGCGCCCCGAGGACCTCTACATCAAGATGAACTCCCGAGGAAAGCCCCTCACCGAGTTCGAGAACCTCAAAGCCCACTTCGAGAAGACCATCCAGTGGTCTGAGCGGGCGTCGGAATTCTCGCTCAAGGTCGACACTGACTGGTCGGACATGCTCTGGGACCTACGAGGCGATGACGACCTGATCGACGACGAGTTCCGCCACGACATCCGCAACACCAGCCTGTTCATCGAGCTGTTCAAGAGCAGCCAGGGTATCCACCGCAACCTGCGGCGGATGAACCGCTACGGCATCCTCGGCCGCTACCTGCC
>CAYVYG010000266.1:0-5111 GCA_964454385.1 uncultured Microthrixaceae bacterium | reverse complement strand
CGCCGCGCAGTTCGACCTGGATTGCGAGGTGTGGCAGGTCCGCGCCTCCTATGACCAGAAGCCCTACCGGCGCGCCATGATGCAGGCCTTCGGTGCGACCGTGCACCCCAGCCCCTCGGAGGTCACCGAGTTCGGCCGGAAGGTGCTCGCAGAGGACCCCGACACACCGGGCAGCCTGGGGATCGCGATCTCCGAGGCGGTGGAGGTGGCGGCGGGCGACCCCGAGACCCGCTACGCGCTCGGCTCGGTTCTAAACCACGTGCTGTTGCACCAGACCGTGATCGGCGAGGAGGCCCTGTTGCAGATGGCCAAGGCCGGCGACAGCCCCGATGTGATCATCGGATGCACCGGCGGCGGGTCGAACTTCGGTGGACTCGCGTTCCCGTTCCTGCGCGAGAAGCTGGCGGGCAACAACGACGCCGTGATCAGGGCGGTCGAACCGAGGTCGTGCCCGTCGCTCACCAAGGGCACCTACACCTACGACTTCGGCGATACCGCTGGGATGACCCCGCTGGTGAAGATGCACACCCTCGGCCACGACTTCATCCCCGATCCGATCCATGCCGGGGGCCTGCGCTACCACGGGATGAGCCCGCTGCTTTCGCACATCTACGAGCTCGGTCTCATCGAGGCCGAGGCGATGCCCCAGACCGACTGCTTCGCAGCCGGGGTGCAGTTCGCGCGCACTGAGGGCATCGTGCCCGCTCCCGAGCCGACCCACGCGCTAGCGGCTTCGGTCGCCGAAGCGCTGCGATGCAAGGAAACCGGTGAGGAGAAGGTGATCCTCACCGCCATGTGCGGCCACGGGATGCTCGACATGGCCGCCTACGACGCTTACTTCGCAGGCGAGCTCGTCGACCACGAATACCCCGAGGAGGCGATCGCCGAGGCGATGACGCGCGTGCCCCAGCTCTGAGCAGAGGCGCCGACGATCGGCAGCGCTCCTTTCTGGATGACCCGGCCCGGCCCGTGACGCGGCCCCGCCCGTGACGCAGCACGGGCACTGCTGGCCGAGGGGTCCGGAGCTCGCTCCGTCACCCGGATTCGTGGTGGCTCGGGCGATCTGGGAACCTTCCGGGGGTGACCACCTACCTCGATCGGATCCTGGAGCACCACCGAGCGCGCGCAGCGGCCGACCGGCGTTCCACCGACCGGCTCGTGGAGCGGATCGACCGCAGCATCCCGACACGCCCCTTCGCCTCGGCGTTGCGGGGAGGTCCACATCTGGGGGTGATCGCCGAGGTCAAGCGCCGGTCGCCGAGCAGGGGCGACCTGGCCATGGGTCTCGATCCTGCGAGGCTCGCAACCCTGTACACGGAGGCGGGCGCCAGCGCGCTGTCGGTTCTCACCGACTGGGAGCACTTCGGAGGCTCCCCGGCCGACCTCGACGCCGCACGCGGCGCGGTGGCGCTGCCGGTGCTGCGCAAGGACTTCACGGTGTGCCCCAACGACGTCGTCGATGCGCGGCTCATGGGAGCGGACGCGGTCCTGTTGATCGTGGCCGCTCTCGACGACGCAGAGCTCGCCGATCTGGATTCCATGGCCGCGGAGTTGGACCTCGACGTCCTGGTCGAGGTCCACGATGAGATCGAGCTCGACCGGGCAGTGACCGTGACACGTGCCGATGTGATCGGGGTGAACCAACGCGACCTGGTGACCTTCGAGGTGGACCGACGGCGGGCGGTGCGGATGGCAGCCCGGATACCCGATGGCTCGCTCGCGGTCGCGGAGTCCGGTGTGGCCGGCCACCGGGACGCGGTCGCGTTGGCGGCGGCCGGCTATGACGCCGTGCTGGTCGGCGAACACCTCGTCACCTCCGCCGACGTGTCATCCGCGCTCACCGATCTGGTGGTGCCGCGGCGGTAACGTCGGGGGTCAGCTCGACGCGTGCCGCAGGAGCGGATCGTTCCGAGCGGTGCTCTACATCTCCAGCGAGAGCCGTGATGTTCATCAAGATCTGTGGAATCACCAATGAGGAGGACGCGCTCACCGCGGTCGGCCTGGGAGCGGACGCGCTCGGGTTCGTCTTCGCGCCGAGTGAGCGACAGGTCACCACCTCGGCGGCACGTGACATCGTCAAGCGCCTTCCCCCCGAGATCCTGACCATCGGGGTGTTCCGCGACCAGTCGCCCCGTGCGGTCACCCGCACCGTGCTCGAAGCCGGGTTGTCGGGGGCCCAGCTCCACGGCCACGAGACCCCCGCCGAGGCCAGGGAGGTGAGACGAGCGGCGAAGGTCCTCATCGTTGCGTTCCCGGCCGGTGATCCGGGGCTCGCGCATGTGGACGACTACCAACCAGACGCCGTGCTTCTGGACGCGCCCGCGCCCGGATCGGGTCATGTGTTCGACTGGTCACTCGCCGAATCGGTCCCCATCGGGCACAGGGTGATCCTCGCCGGTGGGCTGACCCCCCGAAACGTCGCCGATGGGATCGCAACGCTGCGGCCCTGGGGGGTCGACACGTCCACCGGGGTGGAGGTTCCGGGTGAGCCGGCGCGCAAGGATCCGCTGAAGATGCACGAGTTCATCAAGGCGGCTCGCAACGCCGCCAGGGCACTGCCCGGGGCCGATCTCCGGGACAGGGTCGACCCCGGCGACCGCGCGGATCCCGCCGACCTGGGGCGTGCACCGTTCGACTGGGCCGAACAGGGCGACTGAGGTCTCAGTTTCCCGGGTTCCCCGGCGAACTGTCCGCTCTGGGACCACACCGGCGTGTGTGAGAGCGGACAGTTCGCCTGGGGCGGGGTACCGTTCCTTTCCAGTCCGGATGACCGAACCGCCCACACCGGGGTGAACCGCAGCTGACATGACGACATCGAGCACCAGGCCATCGACAACGGGTACGCCATCCACACCGGGCACCCGGGCGACCATGATGGGAGAGCCCGACGGGTGCGGGCGGTTCGGGCGCTTCGGTGGGAGGTTCGTGCCCGAGACGCTGATGCCGGCGCTCTGCGAGCTAGAAGCGGCTTTCCGTGACGCCTGGGGCGATGACGGGTTCCGATCGGAGCTGGACGGCCTGTTGCGTGACTACGCCGGGCGGCCCAGTCCGCTCACCGAATGCCACCGGCTATCGGAACGACTCGGGGTCAGGGTGCTTCTCAAGCGTGAGGACCTGAACCACACGGGATCCCACAAGATCAACAACGTGCTCGGCCAGGCGCTGCTGGCGGTACGCATGGGCAAGTCACGCCTGGTCGCGGAGACCGGCGCCGGTCAGCACGGCGTCGCGACCGCGACCGCCGCGGCGCTGTTGGGGCTCGAGTGCCGTGTCTACATGGGTGAGCTCGACATGGAGCGCCAGGAGCTCAACGTGTTCCGCATGCGCCTTCTGGGAGCCGAGGTCACCGCGGCCACGAGCGGTTCGCGCACCCTCAAGGATGCGGTCAACGACGCGATGCGCGACTGGGTCGCGACCGTGGAGGACTCCCACTACTGCCTGGGTTCGGTGATGGGACCCCACCCGTATCCCTGGATGGTCCGCGAGCTGCACCGGGTCGTGGGTGACGAGGCGCGCCAACAGTGCCGCGAGCTGCTCGACGGGGCCGCACCGGATGTAGTCGTCGCGTGCGTCGGTGGTGGTTCCAACGCGGCGGGGATCTTCTCGGGATTCGTCGACGATCCCGAGGTCCGCCTGGTCGGGGTCGAACCAGCGGGTGGAGCAGCGGTGGGTCATGGAGCTCCCGGAATCGTCCACGGCATGGTCAGCTACCTCCTCCAGGACGAGTGGGGCCAGGTCACAGAGGCCCACTCGATCTCAGCGGGCCTCGACTACCCCGGCGTCGGGCCCGAGCACAGCCACCTCTCCGACAGCGGCAGGGCCGTGTACCCGAGCGTGGAGGACGACGAGGTCATCGACGCGTTCGTCACCCTGAGCCGCACCGAGGGCATCATCGCGGCGCTCGAGTCGGCCCACGCCCTCGCGTGGGTGATCCGCGAAGCCCCGGCGATGGCCGGAGCGACGGTGCTCGTGAACCTGTCGGGACGTGGCGACAAGGACGTGGCACAGATGATGGACGTCCTGGCGGACCGGTTGTGAGCATCCGGCGGGCGCGCTCCCCGCGAGTTGCGCAGCGGACCGACATGTGTGACAGGCGGGGATGAACAGATGGTGATCGACGGCTTCGGACAGGCGCTGGACACGCGACTCGCCGAGGGCCGCAAGTGCCTGGTCCCGTACTTCACCGGCGGGTTGCCACTCGATCCACCCGCCCGGTGGACCACTGTGCTGTCGGCCCTGGTGGCCGCGGGCGCCGACGGGCTCGAGGTGGGCATCCCCTTCTCCGATCCCGTGATGGACGGACCGGTCATCCAGCGGGCGTCGCAGCTCGCTCTGCAATCCGGCACGACACCCCACAGCGTCCTTTCGGACATCGCGTCCGCGGAGGTTCAGGTTCCGGTGGGCGTCATGACCTATGCGAACGTCGCGTTCCGCTTCGGCTGGGACCGCTTCGCCCGCTCTGCGAGCGCCTCGGGCGTCTCGGCGGGGATACTGCCCGACGTTCCGCTCGAGGAGTCCGGACCCTGGTGTGATGCCGCCGACGCGGCAGGTGTGGAGACGATCATGCTGGCCGCTCCGACCGCCTCCGATGAGCGACTCGCCCGAGTGGCCGATCGCGCCCGGGGCTTCGTGTACGCGGTGGGTCTGCTCGGCGTCACCGGCGAACGCAGTGAGCTCGCGGCCACCTCGAGGGTCATCGCGCGCCGCGTCAGGGCCCTGACCGACAAGCCGGTGCTGGTCGGTGTGGGGATCGGTTCACCCGACCAGGCGGTGGAGGTCTGCGCCGACGCCGATGGTGTGGTGGTCGGATCCGCGCTGGTGCGCACCGCACTCGAGACCGGCTCCCCAGATGCGGTCGGCGATCTGCTGGCGCAGTTCCGCGAGGCGCTCGATGCCGGTTGATTCGACGGATCGAGCCCCGAGAGCGTTCGCGCGGAGAGTGGTGACTGCTGAGAAATGGCCGCGAAATCCCGACATCGGGGCCGGATCCGTGCTAATCACATGGTTGTCATCTAGCCGCCACAGCCGGCCCATCGGGCACGGTCAGGAGGAGAACCAATGAACAAGACCGAACTGGTCGAGACGATTTCCCAGCGGACCGACATCTCCAA
>CAYVYG010000265.1:0-5134 GCA_964454385.1 uncultured Microthrixaceae bacterium | reverse complement strand
ACGTGATGGTGGTCGGGCCGTGGGTCGGGATGTTGCGGGGCGGTCGCAGCGATGCACCCCTGCAGGTGCTCGACCGGTGCAGGATCCGCAGGGGTCGCGTCGTGGAGCTCCACGGTGACGAGGTGGTCGTGCGCACCGACAGGATGCGTTTCGGATCGGGCGCCCTGAGCTGCGATCCGGTCGCAGGTTTTGTCGAACGGGTGCGGTTGGGTGAGGACGGGCGCCGGCTCTGTGGACCAGTCGAGGTGGGAGACCTGGTGGCGATCCACTGGGACTGGGTGTGCGAGGTGCTGAGCCCCTGGCGCTGGGCGCTGCTGGGACGCAGCGAGGCATCGGCGATCGAGCGCGCCAACCGGGCCCTCGCGGTCGGCGGTGCGACAGAGCTCGGCTGACGTCTCCGTTGCGTGGGCGGCCGGGGGCCACTCCGGTAGTGTCACCCGGTGGACCGATGATCGACGAGCCCGCGGACGAGGCAGGTGGAGATGGCTCCGGGGACCACCAGCAGGCACCGGTCTGCTGAACCCGCTGAGATCGACGGTGCTCTCGAGATGGCGCTCGATCGCGCGCTGAGCAGCGTGTCCGAGGCAGCGCAGCGTTTCAGCTACGGGCTGGGTCACCTCGAACAGGGTCGCGTCACCAGCGCCACCCATGGGGTGGTGCACGCATCGGGGTTGGGATCCGTCGGTGCCGAAGAGGTCGTCGAGTTCGAATCGGGGGGTCTGGGACTGGCCCTGGAGCTCGACCGGGAGGAGGTCGGCATCGTGGTGCTCGACCATGGCTCGGAGATCTCCTCGGGACAGATCGTGCGCGGAACCGGCCGTGTGATGGACGTACCAGTGGGTGATGCGCTGCTGGGCCGGGTGGTGGATCCCACCGGCCAGCCTCTCGACGAGCGTGGCGGCGTGCGCACCTCGGCCCGCAAACCGGTCGAGCGCCGGGGGCCCGCAATCATGGAGCGCTCCCCGGTCGACACGCCGTTGCAGACCGGGATCATGGTCATCGATGCTCTGGTGCCGATCGGGCGTGGTCAACGCGAGCTCATCGTCGGAGACCGCCAGACCGGCAAGACGACGATCGCTGTCGACGCGATCGTGAACCAGCGCGACACCGGCGTAGTGTGCGTGTACTGCGCCATCGGTCAACAGACCGCGGGAGTCGCCAAGGTGATCGACGGGCTCCGCAGTACCGGCGCGATGGACCACACCGTGGTGGTGGTGGCCACCGGTGAGGATCCGGTAGGGCAGCGCTACATCGCTCCGTACGCGGCGACGACCATGGCCGAGCACTTCGTGGCCGCGGGGCGGGATGTGCTCATCGTCTATGACGACCTGACCCGTCACGCCCGCGCCTACCGGGAGCTGTCACTGCTGCTGAGGCGTCCACCGGGCCGTGAGGCGTACCCGGGAGACATCTTCTACTTGCACTCCCGCCTGCTCGAACGCTCCGCGCACCTCACAGAGGAGCTGGGCGGAGGATCGCTCACCGCGCTTCCGATCGTGGAGACCCAGGCCCAGAACCTCGCCGCGTACATCCCGACCAACCTCGTGTCGATCACCGACGGGCAGGTGTACGTGTCGCCGCGTCTGTTCCGAACCGGACAGCTCCCGGCGGTCGACGTCGGTCGGTCGGTCTCACGCGTCGGTGGCCACGCCCAGCTTCCGGCGTACCGTTCGCTCAGCGGCAACCTGCGCCTCTCCCACGCGCAGTTCGAGGAGCTCGAGCGCTTCACCCGCTACGGGGCCCGGCTCGAAGCGCAACGGCTCCGGAGCTCGAGCGGGGCCGGCGGGTGCGCGAGGTGCTCAAACAAGCGCCTTCGGATCCCCGCAGCGTGGTCGAGCAGATCGCGGTGCTGGTGGCGGTGACCAGCGGTGCCTTCGATGAGATCGAACCCGCGCGGATCGCTGCGTTGGAACACCGCCTTCGTGGACGGATCGCGTCGCTGGACACCGTGGCGCGCCACATCGCGGAGGGTCGCGCGTTGGACGACGGTGATCGGCGCGCGGTGATCGACCTTGTGGAGGATCTCCGATGAGCGTCACCCTGGCTCAGATCGACCGCCGGGTCGCCAGCGCCCAGGAACTGGAGTCCGTCACCCACACCATGAAGGGCATGGCCGCGGTGAGCGTCCGTCACTTCGAGCTAGCGGCCTCCGCGATGGACACATACGAAGCGACCATGGAGCGGGGTCTGCAGATCCTGGCGCACGATCTCGACGCCGGGGTCCTCGCTCGCGAGCTCGGCGCCGACGCGCCGCCGCGTACCGGCGCGGTGATCGTCTTCGGGTCCAACCAGGGGTTGTGCGGGCCGGTGAACCGTCACGTGGCCCGGCGTGCGACCGAGGTGGTCGCGCAGTGCGCCACCTCGGTGACGAGGGTGCTGGCGGTGGGCGTCCGCCTCGCTTCCGAACTGGAGCTCAGCGGCGTCGTGCCCGATGTTGTCGTCGAGTTGCCCAATACCGTGGACGGCATCAGTCCGCGGGCCGGGGAGCTGCTCGTGCGCATCGATCGATGGCGGCGCGAGGATCCGAATCCTCGTATCGAGATGGTGTACCCGCGCTTCCTCGGGCGCCACGTCGGGTTCGAACCGGTGGTCCGGACGTTGTTGCCCTTCGACGCGGCACGCATGCGCGAGCTGGCGAGGCGTCGGTGGCCGGGGCGGAGCCTTCCCACCTACACCGTTGGCGGTGCGGAGCTGCTCGCATCGCTGGTGCGCCAATCGGTGTTCACCGGACTGAACCGCAGCTTCGCGCAGGCGATGGCGTCGGTCGCCGCGAGCAGGTTGGCGGCGATGGACAGTGCTCAGAGCGACATCGCGGAGCGGTTGGAGGATCTGAACCGGCAACGCCACCGCTTGCGTCAGTCCGCGGTGACCGAGGAGCTCCTCGACGTGGTGTCGGGATTCGAGGCGATGCGCCGGTGAGTGCTGGGACGACCACCACCGCAAGGGGTGTGTGTCATCGCCGATCTTCTTGTGGCCCGTGGTCGTGTCGCTCCGGGACCGGATGCTCGAAGAACGGTCCTTCGAGCAGGCGGGTTCCCTCAGCGCCGCGGATCCAGACCTGCGGCGCCCCGGTGCGCATCTCCCCGATGATGGTCGTGGCAGTGAGGTTCCAGGCCGACACCTCGCCGGTTCGTCCGGGTGGCACGGTGAACACCAGCTCGTAGTCGTCGCCTCCGAACAGCGCCAGATCCAGGTCCACGCCCTTGACGCGGGGGATCGCATCCTCGTCGATCAGCGCCGAGCAGCCGGAGGCTTCGCACAGCCGCCGCAGATCGATCGCCAGGCCGTCGGAGATGTCGATCATCGCTGTCGCACCCGTGTTCGCAGCTGCTGCTCCTTCGGCCAGTCGGGGAAACGGCCGTCGGAGCCGTGCAAGCCCAGGCGCGTCGGTGTCACCTCGACGGGCCGCGAGCAGCCCGGCACCCGCTGCGCCGAGCTCACCGGTGACCACCACAGCGTCGCCCGGTACCGCTCCCGAACGGAGCACGGGCCCGCCGACATGGGCGCGACCAAGCACCGCGACCGAGACGACGAGCGTGGGACCATTCGATGTGTCGCCACCCACGATCGGGCACGCCATCTCCGAAGCGGCCGCGGCGAGCCCCGACATCACCCGGTCCGCGACGCCCGGCCGTCGATCGTCCACCACCAGCGAGACGACCGCCGCCCTCGGTCGGCCACCCATCGCCGCCACGTCCGAGAGGTTCACCGCCAGGGCCTTCCACCCGACGTCCTCGGGGTTGCACCAATCGAGGTCGAAGTGGACCCCCTCCACCAGGACGTCGGTCGCGAACAGGTCCCCGTCCTCGAGGACTGCCGTGTCGTCACCGATCCAGGTCTGGCCGTCGGGTGCCGCGGGCAGCAACCTCGCCAGCCGCTCGATGAACGCGAGCTCACCCCCGTGTCCGTTCATGTGATTCTCCAACGCAGCACAGTTCTGCTCACTCCAACGCAGCACAGGCTTGCGCATGATGCATCGACTGGAGACGGGCGAAAAAATCGACTAGACAGTAGAACTATGGACTCGACTGGTCCTGCAAGCGCTCCTGGAACGATCGCTGATGGCCGCGGGGAGGTTGATCCGGGCTCCGGTCGATCGTCGCGGATCACCCACATCGACCTCATGGGATGGGCCGCGGATCTGCAACAGGCGGCACTTCTCCACGACGTCGATGCGGTGCACGAGAAGGTCGCCGCGCTGCGCGACCAGCTGGTGGCGCACCTGGATCGTGAGGCCGGAACCCTAGATGATCTCTCGAGCGCGGCCGCGGGGACGATCCGCTCGGGTCAGCGCAGGCTGCTCGGACAGATCGATGCGCTCGTCGCTCGCTCCATGCACGGAGGCGACGACTGCCGTTGCATCGAGGGCACCGCACGGCTCACCGCCGCGCTGCGGCGTCAGGGCCGCCTGGAATCGGGTCTGAGGAAACGCTGACGTCGTGGTGTCGATGGTGGAGGGGACGATTCGCCGCGCAAGCGCATGATCGAGGCGGCGTTCCGAATGACCGAACAGCTCGTCGACACCTCGAACCAGGTAGCACTCAACATCGCTCAGCTCACGACGAGCTCGTTGGAGGATGACGAAAAGGACTGAGACGGCGTGTAACGCTACCGTCTGGTCATGTCCATGCGACTCCGTGCCCTGGCCGTGGTGACGACCCTGGCGGTCGCGGCTGCAGCCTGTGCTCCGACCGCTGCGACCGACTGGTCGGCCTTCCCCGACAGCGACCAGGCATTGGTGGTGCCCGAGGCGGCACCCGTGGCTGGCCCCCTTCGCATCGAAGGCGGCCAGCTCGTCGACTCACAGGGTCGGGTCGTCGTGCTGCGCGGGACCAACCTCGTCAAGAAATCGGATCCCTACCTTGCGCCGACCACCTCGGATCACACGCCCGGTGAGTGGCCCGAGGTCTTCGACGGTGACGATTTCGCCTACCTGCGGCAGATGGGTTGGAACGCGATGCGCCTCGGAGTCTGGTACCACCAGCTCGTTCCGCAGGTCGGTGTCATAGACACCGACTACCTGGACCGTGTCGATGAAGCCCTACAGGTCTTCGAGGACAACGGCATCTACGTGCTGTGGGATTTCGACCAGGACGTGTTACACGGCATGCCGGACTGGGCCACCACAGACGCT
>CAYVYG010000264.1:0-5159 GCA_964454385.1 uncultured Microthrixaceae bacterium | reverse complement strand
GTACGACAACATCGACCAGGAGGTCGTCGACGGCGCGGTGAACGCAGCCGGCACGACCGCATCCGATACGGGTGGAGTGCTGCGCTACCTGCAATCGGGCCGTATCCAGCAGTACTCGGCGTTGTTCTTCGCTGCTGCAGCGCTCCTCGCCGGTGTGTTCGTACTCGCTGCAGGCTGACCGACCTTCTTTTCGGAGAGATGACCAATGACTGACTTCCTGAACAACTGGGGACTGATCCTCGCAACGTTCCTGCCCCTGGCGGGTGCGCTGGCGGTGATGGTCGTACCCAGGGACGCGGAGGACACCCAGAAGGCGGTTGCCATCGTCGCTGCTGCAGCGTCACTGGTCATGGTGGTGCTGCTGCTCGTGCAGTTCGACTACGACGACGCGGGCACCCTGCAATTCCTGGTCGACAAGGAATGGATACCGCTGGTCAACAGCGGGTTCATCCTGGGCCTCGACGGGATATCGCTGCCTCTGGTGGCCATGACGGCCCTGGTGGTGCTGCTGTGCACCATCTACAGCTGGAACCACATCCCCGAACCCGGCAACACCAAGGCGTTCATGGCCCTGATGTTGATCCTCGAGACCGGCATGATCGGCACCTTCGTCGCCCAGGACCTGATCCTGTTCTTCGTGTTCTTCGAGGTCGTGTTGTTGCCGATGTACTTCCTCATCGGCGTGTGGGGCGGCCCCAATCGGAAGTACGCGGCGATCAAGTTCTTCCTCTACACGCTGTTCGGCTCGGCGCTCATGATCGTGGCGTTCCTGGCGCTGTACTTCCTGTCTGCGGAGCAGACCTTCGACATGCGGGTGCTGCGCGAGCTCGGCGGGCTCGACATCGCACGCACCACCCAGATCCTGATCTTCGGTGGCATGTTCATGGGCTTCGGCATCAAGGTGCCGATCTTCCCGTTCCACACCTGGCTGCCCGACGCACACACCCAGGCGCCTACCCAGGGCTCGGTGATCCTGGCCGCGGTGCTGTTGAAGCTGGGCACCTACGGCTTCGTGCGCATCGCGCTTCCGTTCCTGCCCGAGGGAGCGCAGTGGTGGGCGCCGATCATCGGGATCCTCGCGGGTATCGGGATCATCTACGGCGCCCTGGGATGCCTCGCGCAGTCCGACATGAAGCGCCTGATCGCGTTCTCCTCGGTTGCCCACATGGGCTTCGTGATGCTCGGCATCGCGACCCTCACCGACTTCGGCATCAACGCGGCGATCTTCGGCATGGTCGCCCACGGCCTCATCACCGGGTTGTTGTTCTTCATCGCCGGTTCGATGAAGGACCGCTATCACACCCTGGAGCTGAGCCGTCTGGGGGGCATGCTCGTCTCCGCGCCGCGGTTGGGGTGGATTCTGGGCCTGTCGTCGATGGCCTCGCTGGGGCTGCCGGGCCTTGCGGGGTTCTGGGGTGAGTTCCCGGCGATCCTCGCGGCGTACCAGCCCGCTCCGATGCTCAACGAGGCCCTTTTCCGGGTGCTGATGGTGGTGGCCGCGTTCGGAACCGTGTTCGCGGCCGGGTACCTGTTGTGGATGTACCAACGAACCTCGTTCGGCACGCCCACCGAGGAGTTCGCCGACGATCCAGCGATCAAGGACGTGACTCCGATCGAGTGGATCTCGTGGGCCCCGATGATCGTGCTGATCGTCGTTCTGGGGTTCCTGCCGAGCCTGATATTCGATGTGACCAACCCCGCGACCACCGCTGTGGTCGCCGCAGCGACGGGATCCTGATCCGCCGTGTTGTCCGTAGTGCTCCAGGCCGCCGAGGTCTTCACCAAACCCAACATGGACTACCACGCGATCGCGCCCGAGCTCGTGCTCGTGGGCACCGTGATCCTGTTGGCACTGGTGGACTCCTGGAAGCTCGAGCGCGCCCGGGCGGTCATGCCCGCTCTCGCCGGGATCGGCCTGCTCGTGGCGCTGATACCGCTTGCGACCCTCGCGGGTGACGACGCTCCACGGGTGCTGCTCGGCGGCGGCTACGTCGTCGATCCGATGGCGCTGGTGCTCAAGGCCCTGTTCATCATCTCGGCGTATGTGGTGGTGCTGTTGTCGACCAACTACATGGCCGAGGGTGACTACTGGGAATCGGAGTACTACACGCTGTTGTTGTCCTCGGTGCTGGGCATGGCGGTCATGGCCTCGAGTCGGGACCTCATCGGGATCTTCGTCGCGTTCGAGTTGCTGTCGATCCCTTCGTACATGCTGGGTGCCTGGCGCAAGGGCGACATCCGATCCAACGAGGCGGGTCTCAAGTACTACCTGATGGGCGTGTTCGCGACCGGCATCCTGTTGTACGGGATGTCCCTCGCCTACGGTCTCGGCGGTTCGACGAACCTGGCGGTGATCGGTGAGCGCATCGCCGAGCTCGGTTCCGACGGCGTGCCCGTGGTGGCGCTGGCGTTGCTGTTCGTGATCGTCGGGTTCGGCTTCAAGGTCTCGGCCGTTCCGTTCCACGTCTGGGCGCCCGACACCTACGAGGGCGCGCCCACACCGGTGACCGCGTTCTTGGCGGTGTCATCGAAGGCCGCCGGTTTCGTGGCGCTGATCCAGGTGACCTACTTCGCGTTCATCGTTCGCACCGATGTGATCGAACCGGCGTTCTTCGTGCTCTCCGCGGCTTCGATGACCGTCGGGAACCTGATCGCGATCCGCCAGACCAACATCATCCGCATGCTCGCCTACTCGGGCATCGCGCAGGCCGGGTTCATGCTCGCACCGTTCGCGGTGGCCGGATCCAATCCTGAGGCGTCCCTGCAGGCACTGGTGACCTACCTGGTGATCTACGCAGCTATGAACCTCGGAGCGTTC
The DNA here is from genome assembly GCA_964454385.1 of uncultured Microthrixaceae bacterium. Classification (GTDB taxonomy): domain Bacteria; phylum Actinomycetota; class Acidimicrobiia; order Acidimicrobiales; family Microtrichaceae; genus JAMLGJ01. The sequence continues at coordinate 2,341 of CAYVYG010000264.1, read as the reverse complement.
GGGTCGATCATCGCTATCGCCCGTAGGACGCGGTCCGCCGAGATGGAGGACCTGGGTGGCCTGGTCCGTTACATGCCGGGGCTGGCGACGGTGTTCACGTTGTTCCTGGCATCGCTGATCGGCATCCCGCCACTCGGCGGCTGGTGGGCCAAGTTCGGGGTGTTCGCGTCGCTGGTCAACGCGGACACCGGCCTCGGTTGGGCGCTGGCGGTGATCATGGCGGTCAACACCGCGATCGCGGCCTTCTACTACCTCAACGTCGCAAAGGCGATGTGGTTCGACGACCTGCCCGAAGGTGTGGACACCTCACCGGTTCGGGTGCCGGTCTCGCTCGGCTTCGCCCTGGTGGTGACCCTGGTGGCGACGGTGCTCTTCGGAGTGGTCCCACAGGTGATCAACGACGCCACGAGCTTCACCATCGTCGCCTTCGGTGGCTGAACCGGGCGGGCCCGAAGGGTCCACTGGTACCGGAGGTCCTGACAGCGGGCGTCCTGGCGGCCGCTCCGGGGCCCGGTCGCCCGATACCACGGCAGGGATCCCGTTGCCCGACGGTCTGGCCGAGGCCCTCGACCACCTGGGGCAGCTGCGCTTCGACCAGTTCATGGAGCTGGCGCTGTACGCGCCCGCGTCGGGCTTTTTCGCCACCGGTGGCGGCGCGGGCCGCCGCGGAGGCGACTTCGTGACCAGCCCCGAGGTGGGTCCGACCTTCGGGTCCGTGCTGGTACGCTACCTCGACGATCTGTGGGAACGTCTCGGGAGGCCCGTGCCGTTCACCGTCGTGGAAGGCGGGGCCGGGAGGGGAGCGCTCGCGATCGCGGTCAGGGCGGCGGCACCGCGTTGCGCGCCCGCACTGCACTGGATCATGGTCGAACGCAGTGCCGTGCTGCGTCAACGCCACGGTGATCATCTGGAGCTGGACGACCCCGGAACCATCGCGGCCGAGCTCGACATGGATGCTGTGGATGACATGGATGCTGTGGAGGGTGCCGGCGCCGGCAGCGATGGTGAAGTCGAGTACCCGAGGCCGGGTGAGGGGCCGTGGTTCTCCTCGGCCGCCGAGATGCCCGAGGGCCCGGTCACCGGGGCCATCGTCGCGAACGAGCTGCTCGACAACCTGCCCTTCCGGCTGCTCGAACGCCGGGATGGGACCTGGTGGGAGGTGGTGGTCGCTGCGGCGGAGCCCTCAGGGTCGGTGGTCCCGACCGTTTCAGGCGCCGACGGCGCAGCTCCCGCGCTGGTGGAACGGCTTGTCGAGGTCCCGGAGCTGGTCTCGGCCGCGTTCGACGAGTTTGCACCGGGGGCCGGCGAGGGGGCGAGGGTGCCGTGGCAACCGGCGGCGACGCAGTGGGTCCGCGATGCGGTGGCGTCACTGGAGCGCGGAGAGATGATCGTGTTCGACTACGCAGAACCGACCGCCTCCATCGCGCAACGGGACCAGCACGAGTGGCTGCGCACCTACCGTGCCCATGAGCGCGGTCTTCACCCCCTCGAGGTTCCCGGTCACCAGGACATCACCGCGCAGGTGGCGATCGACCAATTGCCACCTGACGCCGAGATCTCGACCCAGGCCGATTGGCTCCGCGCCAACGGCCTCGACGAGTTGCTGGCGGACGCGACCCGGCGCTGGGAGGAGCGTGCGGGGATCGGTGACCTCGAGGCGATCCGCGCGCGCAGCGTCGCGACCGAGGCCGCCGCGCTGGCCGACCCCGAGGGTCTTGGTGCGTTCACGGTGCTCACCTGGCGCGTAGATGACGTGCCCGTGTAGATGACGTGCCCGAAATTGCGAGGGCGAGGGCGAGCGCGAGGGCTCGTGGGATCGACTGTCGGGATCGATTGCCTCTGATGGCGCGGGACTACAGCGCGGCCGCGTAGTCGGCCAGGTCATCTCGGAGGGGGGAGCCCTCGCAGTCGGCGTACCAGATCTCCGTCTCTGCCCAATAACGGTAGAGGAATTCGGCAAACGAGTCCGCACAGATCACGAGGTCGATCCTCCCCGCCATGGAGATTGGACATTCCAGCTCCGGGGCCTCCATCGGGGTCAGATCGAAGCCGATGGGCTCGGGCGAGCCGATGACGGCCTCGCGGCCTGCATCATCCAGATGGACGAGCCAATGGAATGCCCATTGCTGGTCGGACAGGAAGTGAACCAGACGCCCTCCGGTATCCGTCGGTGCTGCGAAATCACCGAGCGCCAGATAACACCCTGTGGCCGAGCGAACTCTCGTGTGCAACTCGGGGTTCTGCAAGCCCTTTCGGAGAACATCACCGATCTTCGACGGGCGATCGCAGGGGATCTGCTCGCAGATCCGGATGACTGCTCGAATCCCGTGAGGCGCTCAGC
>CAYVYG010000263.1:0-5166 GCA_964454385.1 uncultured Microthrixaceae bacterium | reverse complement strand
GCTCGTGGATGCTGTTCGACTTCGAGGGTGAGGCCGCGCGCCTGGTCGCGGAACGACGTCGTCCGTCCTCGCCCCTGCGGGACGTCGCAGGCATGACCCGCGCGTTCCACCAGGTTGCGAGCACTGCGCTCTCGGAGGTGGAGCGACCCGACGACGAGCTGCGGCTCCTCGCCGATGCCTGGGCGGAACGGAACCTGAACGCCTTCCTGACCGGCTACGCGGACGAGGACGAGGTCCACCGTCTGCTGCCACGGTCCCGGGCGAGCCGTGACGCGCTGTTGAGCGTCTTCGAGCTCGATGCGGCGGTGCACGAGGTCGCCTACGAGCTCTCGCACCACCCGGAGGTGGCCGACCGTCCCACAGCCGCGGTGCAGCGCCTGTTGGACGAGGACGGCGGCGCCGGGCCGAGGCCCGGCTGAGGCCGTCCGAAGGCGGTCAGGAGGTAGGTTCTGGACGTGGATCCAGTGATCACCCCCAGCTGTGCGAACCATCCGGAGCGGATGGCCGGGGTGCGCTGTCAGCGCTGTGAGCGACCGATCTGTCCCTCCTGCATGGTGCAGGCCTCGGTCGGGTTCCACTGCCCCCAGTGCGCCGGAGCGCGCACCACCAAGGTGATGAGCGGCCGCGCCGCGTTCGGCGGGGCATCGGACCTGCTCGCCACCAAGGCGCTGATCGGCATCAACGCGCTCTTCTTCGTGGCGATGGTTGCGACCGGGGGAACCATCTCGGGCGCGTCGGGCCGGGTGTTCACCTGGGGTGCCACCCACGGTCTGCTGGTGGCACAGGGTGAGTGGTACCGGCTGGTCACCGGTGGCTTCCTGCATGCGGGGCTGTTGCACCTGGGGATGAACATGTTCCTCCTGTGGCTGCTCGGACAGGCGCTGGAGCCCGCGCTCGGGCGCAGCCAGTTCGTGGCGATCTACATGGTGTCGCTGCTCGGTGGTTCGCTAGGGGTGATGCTGCTCGATCCCACCTCGTGGACCCTCGGGGCCTCCGGGGCGGTGTTCGGGCTCATGGGAGCGCTCACCGTCCTACAGATGCGCGCCGGGCAGAACCCCTGGCGTTCGGGCATCGGCACACTGATCGTGTTGAACCTGGTGATCACCTTCATGGTGCCCGGGATCTCGATCGGTGGACACCTGGGAGGGCTGGTCGCGGGAGCAGCGGCCGCCTGGGGTCTGGCCGTCACGGCCCAACGGACCCCGCGGGGAACGCCAAGGGTGCCCTTCGCAGGACGGATCGCGGGTCTCGCGGTGTTCGGTCTCCTGCTCGCTGTCGCGGCGGTGAGTGTGGTCGGCAGCCAGAGCTTCGTGGCCATCCCGGGCTGATCACGAACATCCCGGTCAGCCGGTGGCAGCCGGTCAGCCCGGTGGCAGCGCCTTGGTCGCACTGACCGGGAGCGCTCCCGATTCCACCAGGTCCGCCAGGCGGGCAAGGTTGCCCCGCCAGATCATCCACATGAGAGGGGTCGCTGCGAGCGCGGTGAACCTGCCTCCCATCCACCAGGGGAACCGCAGCCGCTCCGACCAGGTGAAGCGGGTCCTGTTCCGGCGCAGCAATCCCGGGCGGAGCCTGAAGGTGCCGGTGCCGCTCACCACGCCATCGTGGAGCACCGCCATGGCCCGTGGCGGGTCCCAGCGGGTGATCTCCATCGTGTCGAGGAGCGCGAACGGACCCACCCGGGTCAGGCACTCGAAGGTGGTGCCCCTGCCGGTGCGGCGATCCGAGGTGAAGGTTATCGAGGCCGCGTCGGCCATCCAGCGGACGTGCGAGGAGATGTCCTCCAGCGCGGCCCACACCTGTGCGGGAGGAGCCTTGATCGTGCGCGACACCCTGATCCGAGCCATCGGATCACCGTATCCGCGGCGGTCGGCGTTGCGGGCGATCCGACACCGGCTTGGTGGAGCTGTGACCGGTCGGGAAGTGTGTCCGGATGCCGACCAGCGAATGGGCCGAAGCCCGCGATGTCCCCGCAGGTGACATCCTCACCGACACCACCCCGCATCCGGTGGACGGGATGCCGGGCCGGTACCGGGCGTTCATACCCGAGGCGTGGCGGGTGATGTACGCGTTCGGCGGCACCACCATGGCAACCGCCATCAGGGCCGCGGTGCACCACGTCTCACGCAGCGACCTGCACCTGGTGGGGGCCGAGGCCACCTTCTGTGCCGCGATCCCGTGTGGGCCGCTGGGCTTGCAGGTGGAGACCCTTCGCGGTGGACGCAACGGCGCCCAGGCGTTGGTGAGGGCCTGGTCTCTCGGCCCCGACGACGACGGCACCGCCGCGGCGGGCAACGACCTGGTGGTGGCTGTGGTGCTCGGCAGGCGTCGGGAAACCGAGCTGAGCTTCCCGGGATCCGCGGCGTCCCCGGTTCCCGACCCGGACGAATGCCCGGCGCGCGAGACCACCGATGACAGCCCGTTCTCCCGGATCCCGTACCACCACCAGACTGACTTCCGTGTCGCCATGGGGAGCCGGCGCTGGGGCGAGGAGGTCCCTCCGGCGGATCCCGAGGCGGCATCCTGGTTCCGCTTCAACCGGTCGCCCATCACCGCCTCGGGGTGCTGGGAGCCCGCGGTGCTCGCAGTTCCCGGAGATGTCCTGGGACCAGCGGTGCACGCAGGTATCGGGAGCAGGGCCGGCTTCTTCTTCGTGATCTCGTTGCAGATCGGACTGAAGTTCGTCGCCGACGTTCGAACCGAGTGGGTGCTGGCGCACTCGCGTGCGCAGTCGGCGAGCCACGGCTTCGCTTCCGGTACCGCGGAGCTCTACGACGAGCAGCGCCACCTGGTGGCGGTCGCCACCCAGACGGCGTTGCTGCGTCCTGTCACGGGCGACCCGGGTGCGACCGATGCGTGAGGGCTGCGCGGGTGGGACCCACGGGTGGGACCCACGGGTGGGACCCACGGGTGGGATCTCAGCGCCTGCGGTAGATGCTCACCGCGTTGGGTGAAGCGGGGTCCCATGCAGCTCCGGACCAGTCCGCGTGCCGCGACACCAGCGAGAGGCCCGAGCCGGCGCACCACCGGTCGATCGTGGCGAGCTCCACCGGGCAGACGGACCAGGGTCTGATCCGGGCGGTGCCATCGGAGCGGAGCTCGATGTGCTCGCCCTCGATTGTTCCGCTGGTCGGGTCCGTGACGGTCGAGATGACCACCGGATTGCCTCCAGCCGCCGCCGACAGCCCGTAGTCCACCTCCGCTGGCGGGCCGGCCCGGAGCTGTTGGAGCTCCACCGCCAGGACGCCGTGGGCCACCAGGTGTCGTGCGGCACCCGATAGGGCGTCGCGCTGGGCCCGTGGTGAGGGGAGGTTCAACAACAGGTTGCAGGCAGCGAGCACGCAGTCGAACCTGCCGTGCAACCCAGCGGCCTGCCAGGTTGCGGGCCGGCCGGCGTCCGCCAGCACCTGGCGCACCGCGCTGGACCGGTCCTTGAGGGCCATCCGTGCCAGCATCTCGGGTGATCCGTCGAGCCCCACCACCTCGAACCCGGCCGCGCTCAACGCGAGAGCAACGCGTCCGGTTCCCACTCCCAGCTCGAGCACCCGGCCGGCATCGTCGAGGTGGCTCGACAACATCGCCACGACATCGTGTTCGTCCCCACCGGGGTACCAGAGGTCATAGACATCGGCGAAGCTCGACCCATAACTGCGCGGATCGTCGGATCTCGACACGAGCGAAGTCTGGTCCCTGTGCTGAGGGCGATGGCAATGCGTCACCCCGGCGGTCGCGGCGCCGCCTACCCTGCTGGATGTGGATCGGTGGCACGCGGAGGGGACGAACCCATGGGTGCCACCGGAGGACCGGGATCCGGCCGGGCCCGCTGCTGGAGGCTCTCTCGCCGGGCCCGCTGGTGGAGGATCGCTCGGGGCCGCTGGACTGGCGGTGGCGCGAGGTGACGCGCCGTGGCCCGATCGGCCTGCGTCCGCCGGAGCCGGTGGGCAGTTCCTCGACGACCTGGAGCCGGTCGGTGTCGGAGGTGTGCTCGACGGTGGTTTCGAGTTGCTGCGGCGCAACTTCGGCCTGCTCTTCGGAGTTGCAGCCGCGCTGTTGTTGCCGCTGCAGCTCATCGACCTGGGGGCGACGATGGCCGCTGGGCACGCGGCGGAGCTCCAGACCTCGCCGTTTCTCGCCGCCTTGGGATCGCTGAACGCCGTCACGCCGGCCACGCTGGTCGTCTCGGCGCTGCGCCTGGTCGTGTTGTCCTTCCTCGGCCTGTTGACCGGGGTGTTGGTGGCCGAGGCGCTCGATCCCCGGGGTCGTCCGGTCCCTTCGCTCGTGGCTGTAGCGGCGCGACGGTGGTGGGTGGCGCTGCTGGTGCCGGTGCTTTGCACCCCCGTCAAGGCCATCGGCGGGTGCCTGTTCTACGTCGGGTTCTTCCTCGGCGACGCGCTGCTCATGTGCGCATCGGTGGTGGCCGGAGCGGAGCGCGCGGGACCGTTGCAGGCCTTCGCCCGGAGCTGGACCCTCGGGTGGCGCAGCTTCGGTACCGCACTGGGGGTGTCGTTCGGATCGTTCGTGATCTCGGCGGTCCTGCAGATCTCCTTGTACGCGGGGCCCGCGCTGCTCGCGTCCCTGTTCGTGTCGTCCGAGGCGATGCTGCTGGCAGTGCAGCAGATCGCGCTGTTGGCCCTGTTGGTCACCCAGCCCCTCACAGCGGCCATCGCCGCGCGGGCCTACCTGGAGCTCCGCTGCCGAAGTGAGGCGCTCGACCTGGCGCTGCGCCGTCGGCGTCTGGAGAAGGTGTCGTGATCACCGGTTCGCCGGAGCGCGACCGGGTCTCCGAGGTGATGTCACGGCCGGAGTTCGCCTACCCGCGGTCGATCCCCGAACGCATCGGCGACTGGATGGGTGACCGCATCGACGACCTGTTCAACCGTGCACCGTCGCCTTCCATCGACCCCCGCGCGGCGGCAGGCGGTGGGCTGAGCTCGTTGCTGGGTTGGCTGCTGGTGATCGTTGCGCTGGCGGTGCTGGTCGTGGTGGTGGTGCTGGTGGTGCGGCGATGGGTCCCGCGGGTGCGCGAGCGGACCGACCCGGAGACCACGGTGGAGACCGAGCACCGACGGGCGGCATCGCAGTGGGCCCGCGAAGCCGCTGCCCACGAAGCAGCCGGTGAGTGGAAGCTCGCGATCCGTGCGAGGTTCCGGGAGCTCGTGCGTGTCC
>CAYVYG010000262.1:0-5213 GCA_964454385.1 uncultured Microthrixaceae bacterium | reverse complement strand
GTCGAGCGTTTAACCGCGAAGGGGATCCTGCTCGGCTCGGGCGGTGAGCTCGCCGCGGATGTGATCGTCACGGCCACCGGGCTCGATCTGTTGTTCATGGGTGGGATCACCCTCACGGTCGACGGTGAGAGGGTCGACCCCTCGCAGCGCCTGGCCTACAAGGGGATGATGCTCGAAGGAGTACCGAACGCGGCGATGGCGGTCGGCTACACCAACGCCTCGTGGACCCTCAAGGCCGATCTGACGAGCGGGTACGTGTGCCGCCTGCTCAACCACATGCGCGAACGTGGTCTGCGCCAGTGCATGCCCGTCAACCGCGATGAGGACATCGAGCGCGCTCCTCTTCTGGATCTCACCTCGGGCTACGTGCAACGGGCCAGCGACCGGTTCCCCTCCCAAGGGCGCACCGATCCCTGGCGGATGCACCAGAGCTACCTGCGTGACATCAAGTTGATGCGTCCCGACACCTTGCACGATTCCGCGATGGTGTTCTCGAACCCCGATCCGGAGCGGGCCCGCACCGGTGGTACCGGCCCCGCCATCCGCGCACCGTCGATCGGTCGGCCGTCGCACCGCCACCGCGCACCGCTTCGCGATCTGAACGGGCGTGTCGCAGCCGTCACCGGCGCCGGGTCAGGCATCGGGAGGGCACTGGCGACCCAGCTCTCGCGCGAAGGAGTCCACCTCGCGCTCGCGGACCTCGACGGCCCGACGCTCGCCGAGACGGTCACCCTCTGCGAGGGCGCAGGTGTCAAGGTCACCTCGCGGGTCCTCGACGTCGCCGACCGCGACGCGGTGTTCGCCTGGGCCGACGAAGTGGTCGCTGATCACGCAACGGTGAACCTGGTGATCAACAACGCGGGCGTCGCTCTCGCCACAACCATCGAGGGCACGTCCCCGGAGGACTTCGAGTGGTTGATGGACATCAACTTCTGGGGCGTGGTCAACGGCACCCAGGCGTTCCTGCCGAAGCTGCGTGAAGCGGGGCTGGGACACGTCGTGAACCTCTCGAGTGTGTTCGGCCTCGTCAGCGTGCCGAGCCAGGGGGCGTACAACTCCTCCAAGTTCGCGGTGCGCGGCTTCACCGACGCGCTGCGAATGGAGCTCGAGATCGAGGGCGCCGGTGTGTCGGCAACCACTGTGCACCCCGGTGGGATCCGCACCAACATCGCCCGTAGGGCGAGGACCAACGGGTCCTTCGCTGATCTGGGTGGTGACCCCGCGACCCTCGGCGACGCTTTCGACCGCATAGCGCGATCCTCGCCCGAGTACGCCGCTTCGAAGATCATCGAGGCGGTGCGCAGGGATCGCCGTCGGGTCCTGGTCGGCGTGGATGCCGTGGCGATCGACCTGATCGCGCGCCTTCCGGCACGCCTCTACCAACGGGTGCTGGTGCGGGGCGGGCGGCGCGGCCTGCTGGGCCGGAACAACTGATCCTGACCCGGTATCTCGACCTCAGCCTGGCTCCGGGTGCGTCAGGGCGATCGGATCCACCACCGAGTCGAAGAGCTCCTCGTCGACCCCGCGGCGAAGCGCTGCGTCTCGCAGCGACAGGTCCTGGCGCACCGCCAGGTGGGCGATCGCAGCTGCTTCGTCGTATCCGATGTGGGGCGCCAGCGCGGTCACGAGCATCGCGGAGCCGGCGACGTGTCGTTCGAGCACCGCGGTGTTCAGCTCCGTGCCGATCACCATGTGCTCGGTGAACGACCTGGCTCCGTCGGCGAGCAGGGTCATGGATCGCAACAGGTTGGAGATGACGACCGGCCGGAACGTGTTCAGCTCCAGGTTCCCCTCCTTTCCGGCCATCGCGATCGCGGTGTCGTTGGCCATGATCTGGATCGAGATCATCTGCATAGCCTCGGCCTGGGTCGGGTTCACCTTGCCGGGCATGATCGAGCTGCCCGGTTCGTTGGCGGGCAGGCGCAGCTCGCCGAGGCCGGCCCTCGGTCCAGAGCCCAACCACCGCAGGTCGTTCGCGATCTTGAACAGGCTCACCGCGGTGTTCCGCAATCCCGCCGAGGCCCGCACCGAGGCGTCGAGGGTCCCCAGAGCGGTGAACTTGTTCTCCGCGGTGACGAAGGGCTCATTGGTCGACTGCGCCAGTTCCGTGGCCACCGCCTCGGCGAAGCCCTCACGGGTGTTGAGCCCGGTGCCGACCGCGGTACCGCCGGCCGCGAGGCCGAGCAGTCCGTCGCAGCCGGCCACCAGCGAGGCGCGCGAATCCGCGAGTGCGGCCGCGTAGCCCGACCACTCCTGGCCGACGGTGAGCGGTGTCGCGTCCTGCAGGTGGGTCCGCCCGATCTTGACCACATCGGACCAGCGCCGCGACTTCTCCCACAAGACGTCGATCAGCCCATCGAGTGCCGGCAGCACCCGACCGGTCAGCATCAGCCGGGCCGCAACGTGCATCGCGGTCGGGAAGGTGTCGTTGGAGGACTGCGAGGCGTTCACGTGGTCGTTGGGGTGAACCGGGAACTTCGACCCGAGCTCGCCTCCGACGAGTTGGATGCACCGGTTCGAGATCACCTCGTTCACGTTCATGTTGGTCTGGGTGCCCGAACCCGTCTGCCAGATCTGCACCGGGAACTCGTCGTCTAGCTGCCCGGACGCGACCTCGCCGGAGACCCGTGCGATCAGCTCCGCCATCCAACCCGGCAGGTCTCCGTTGTCGCCGTTGACGACCGCAGCGGCTCGCTTGAGCAGACCGAAGGCGTGCACCACCTCGATCGGCATGCGCTCGGCCACACCGCCGATCTGGAAGTTCTCGATCGCGCGCTGGGTCTGCGCGCCCCAGTACCGGTCGGCGGGCACCTGGACCGAACCCAGGCTGTCGGCCTCGGACCGGGTCCCGGGCGTGTCGAGTCCGACCGGCCGGTCGAGAAGGTGGATGTGCTCGGGCAGGTCCTCGTTCAGATCGTCCACACCCCGACGGTAGGTCGGCTGGCCACGGTGTTGTTGGCGGTGCTGTCGGCGGTCCTCAGTTCCCGGGCCCGAGCTCCGTGATCGCCCGCAGGCTGGGCCACGCCGCGGCGAAGCCCGGATGCAACGGCAGCCGTGCGACCTCATCGGGAGCGCACCAGCGGACGTCGTCGGTCTCGAAGTTGACTGACGCGCCGAAGCGTTGCGGCACCTCTATCACCACGGTGGTGTAGTGCCAGTCCTGCGCGGGGGCGAACACGTGCTCGCCGAGTCGTGACCACGGCTCAGGTGGTGGGCCCACCTCTTCGGTCGCTTCACGCAGAGCGGCTTGGATCGTGGTCTCCCCTTCGTCGATGGCGCCGCCGGGACATGACCAGGTGCCTCCTTCGTGAGCCAGTGCCGAGCGCAGTTGCAGGAGCACCTCGGGGCCACCTGCCGAGCGCACCACGAAGAGCACCCCTGCGGCACCGAACCGCCCCCAGCGGACGTGACCGTCGCCGCAGCGAAGGAACCCGTCGCCGGAACGCGGGCTTCGACCACTCGCAGGCGGTGCCCGGTCGGGCCGTGGACCCTGGTGTGCTGGGTCGGAGCGCTCTGCCATGACGAGGATTCCAGCACACCGGGTCCTCGACCACGATCCAGGCCGAGCGGACCTGTGCGCGAGGGCCCCTGCCGCGGCGGGCGAACCCGATGCGCGACCATGGTGGTCCGACGGCCCAGGACTGACAGGCCGGTACCCGACACGACCCCCCAGGCGATGGCATCTTTCGAGATAGACCCCGAGCGATCCTCGGTCGAGATTGCGGGCAGCTCCGCGCTGCATCCGATCCACGCGCGGTCCAACGGGCTCTCGGGTTGGTTCGAGGTGTCGCTGTCGCGGGGGAAGCTCTCAGGCGAGCCGGAGCTGGTCGGAGAGGTGTCGATACCGGTGGACCGGCTCGGATCGGGCAACCCTCTGGTCGACCGCGAGACGCGACGCCGGCTCGACTCGGGCCGCTATCCGGAGATCACCGGGAAGGCCCTCGGTTCGCGTCGCGTCGACGACGCCACGATCGCGGTCTCGGGCGCCATCACCCTGCGCGGTGAGATCCGGGAGGTCACCGGAGAGCTCGTCGTGTCCGCACACGGAGATGATCTCGTGTTGACCGGCAGCAGCACCTTCGATGTGCGCGACTGGGGACTGAAGCCGCCGCGGGTCGGGTTGTTGAAGGTCCATCCGCACATCACCGTCGACATCGTGCTGCACGGCTCACGGCGTTGAGAGCCGCCGAGATGCTGGTCAGCTGTCGGCGGGTGGGAACGGCGTACAGGCTGCGCCCGTGGGGGTCGCTCAGCACACACCGCAGTCGTTCAAGTCGGTTCTGCCAGCGCTCCGCTGTCGGCCAGACCGTCGAGCAGCAGATGGAAGTACACCATGCCGGCATACGGCCGCCAACGATCGACGATCGCGAGGATCTCCTCACGATCGGGTCTGGCGGGCAGCCCGAGGAAGCGCTGGAGCTTGTTGCGCGCCCCCACGTCGTCCGCGGGGTACACCTCGAGACGGCCCAGACCACGCAACAGGACGTACTCGGCTGACCAGCGGCCGATCCCCCGCAGCGACATGAGAGCTCCCGTCGCAGTGGCGCGGTCCATCGCTTCGAGCTCGCCGGTCCGCAGCTCCCCGCTGGCGACCGCCTCGGCGGCTCCGATCAGATATCCGGACTTGGCGGTGCTGAAGCCCAGCTCGCGCAGCTCGGCGGTGGTGACGCCGGCCATCGCTTCCGCGGTCGGAAACGCCGCCGAGGGCATGTCGTTCGGACCCAACCCGGGTGCTCCATGGGCGTCGGTGAGCCGGTTCAACAACTCGATGCCGACCTCGAGGCTGAGCTGTTGGTTCGCGATCGCGTTCGCGAGCGCTTCGAACAGCGTCGGGAACCGAGGTGGGTGCACTCCTCGGAACCGCTCGGCCAACGGCGCCAGTCGTGAATCCTCTCTGACCAGTTCGTAGAAACCGGTCAGGTCGACATCGGTTCCGAGGAGGCGCTCGAGCAGTGATGCTGCCGCAGCCCCCCTGGCGTCGGTGATCGCGGTGGCCATCGTCACCGTTACGCTCAGTGGTGTCGCATCCGGGGGCGAGCTGTGATCCGAGGTGTGCCTCGTCACCACTACGGTGGCCGCTTCGCCGTCGATGAGGAGCGTACGGCTGTAGGAGCCGGCCCAGCGGTCCGTGTGCCATCGGTCCACGCGGTTGCTGGGCCGACGGCGCAGAGCCCACGCGGTCAGGTCCAACCGGAACGGCCCGGTGGCGATCA
>CAYVYG010000261.1:0-5221 GCA_964454385.1 uncultured Microthrixaceae bacterium | reverse complement strand
GCCGCAGCCGGTAGCGCAGCACCCTCAGCGGGAACGCCCGCTCCAGCGCCTCGATAGGTGTGTTCCGCGTATTTGTCACCCCGGTGTGGACTTCCCGCTTTCGGTCGATGGCGTCACCGGCTCCACAGCTGATCGACGGAGACGACGTGGAGTCCACCTTCCAGCGTGTACGACTGCGCGCCCAGGTAGAGCACGACGCCGGCGAGGAACGCCGTGCCCGCAGCATCTCGAAGCTTGCGAAGTGGAGCGATCTCGCGAGGATCGACCCGCCGCGATGCCTTGACCTCGACGGCAACGATTCGCCCGTCGTCGCGCTCGACGACGAGGTCCACCTCGTCGTCGTCTCGAGTCCTCCAGTGGCCGACGCCGGAAATCCCATCGAGCCACGAGACCTGCTTCATCAGCTCGCCGACGACGAACGTCTCGAGGAGATGCCCCAACTCGGTCAGGGCCGTCGGATCGCGTCGGGCAAGCTTCTCCGGGGTCAGGCGCAGGAGCCGGGCAGCCACTCCCGAGTCGACGACATGGACCTTAGGCCGCGAAGCCGCCCGTGAGGTGAGCGTCGTGCCCCAAGCAGGCAACCTGCGCACGAGGAAGACGGCCTCGAGCAACCGAACGTAGCTGTCGGCCGTTCGCTCGCTCACCTGAAGCGCCTGCGCCGCCCGCGCGACGTTGAGGACCTGGCCGGTCTGGCCGGCCAGGCGCTCCAGGAGCTTCGGGAGAACCGCCGCCTGCTCGACCCTGGCCAGTTCCCGCACGTCGCGTTCGAGCGTGAGGCGGACGTAGTCGTCGAACCACCGATACCGAGCCGCCTCGGTCGAGCGGGCCAGAGGGATCGGAAAACCGCCCGCGATGATCCGATCGATGTACTCCTCTCGATCAGTGCTCGACGTGCAGCCGGAGTACGCGTCAGCCTCGCCGGCAAGAAGCCGGCCGAGGAACCGTTCGTCGACTCGGGCGATCTCACCCTGCGACAGCGGCGACACGGGAAGGCGGTGGAGGCGCCCGGTCAGAGCCTGAGCGGCCACGGGCAAGGACTCGTGGCGCGAGGATCCAGTGAGGACGAACCGGCCCGGCCGTCCGTCTCGGTTCAGCTCCGCCTTGATCGCATCCAGAACGAGCGGCACGTGCTGGTACTCATCGATGCACACCGGCTCCGGTCCCGCCAGGAACGTCCCCGGATCAGATGCCACTGCATCCCGGGTGGCCACATCGTCGAGATCGAGGAGACGTGCGCCCGACCGGTCCGCCATCCGCCTCAACAGGGTCGACTTGCCAGCGGATCTCGGTCCCTGCAGCAGCAGGACGGGCTCCTCCCGGAGGCGTTCGAGGGCAACCGGTTCGATGCGTCTGGGAACGATGCCGGTGAGCGGTAGATCCACAGACATCACGCTACCGCAACTTGCGGAACTGGAGGCACCCCTGATGCGGTTTTGGAGGGTCGTTGGCTGCGAATCTGGACGTGCCGTCGTACCAACCCACCCAGTGGGTCCCTACCCGAACCAGCCGCGTCACTCCGGACCCTCGACCGTGACGGGCGAGGTTCCTGGTCGGCCCGAAGTCGCAGATCGACCCCAGCCACCTCCACCCGGTGTCCGCATCCGAAGGACGTCGCCGGCCTCCAGTTGGATCGTGCACTTGTCGGGAAGGCGCTCGGCCCGGGCCTCGTCGCCGCCGGGCAGGAGCCAGTTCTCCCCCACCGCCCCGGGCTCGCCACCCGCAAGACCCCACGGCTGCGAGACCCGGCGCTCGGTGATCAGCGACACGGTTGCGTCCTCGAGCACCTGGAGGTCTCGCTCGATGCCCTCGCCGCCAGCAGACCACCCGGCGCCGCCGCTGCCGCGCCGCAGCCGGTAGCGCAGCACCCTCAGCGGGAACGCCCGCTCCAGCGCCTCGATGGGGGTATTCCGCGTATTAGTCATCGCGGTGTGAATTCCCGACTGGCCGGGGCGAGGTCCCGCTGATCGGTAGTCAACTTGATCTGTGTTGGTCATCGCGGTGTGGATCCCCGACTGGCCGGGGCGTTCGGCTGATCGGTAGTCAGTTTGATCTGCGTTCGTCATCGCGGTGTGGATCCCCGACTGGCCAGGGTGCGGGACCGAGCCAGGCAGGTCGGGATCGGGGGGCCGACCACCCTGTCCGCCTCCCACGGTCTCGTAGTAGACCCACGGCGGCGTCCCGGCGCGTCCGGCACCGCCGATCAGGACGTTGTTCATCGTTCCCTGGCCTGCTGCCGGCACCCGATCGGGAACCATCTGTGCGAGCGCCCTCTGGCAGAGATCCGCGACGCGTTGGGACACCTCGACGTTCCCGGCACCCACTGCCACATCGTCCCGGGCGTCGACCACCGAGTGCGCAGGGGTGATCACCCGGACGCGACTCATCGCGCCGGCGTTGGCAGGAAGGTCCGGATCGAGCGCCGCTCGCAGCGCGAAGGCCACCGCGGAGACCGTCACCGCCCGAACAGCGTTGGTGTTGCCCGGGCGTTGCTCGTCGGTGCCGGTGAAGTCGAAGGTCACCACCGGACCATCGGCGGCGTGGTCGAGGCGCAGGCTGAGACGCAGGGCGACCGGGCGCTGTTGATCCGTACCGGGGCCGGTAGAATCCAGGACGTCGGTCGCCTCCCACGACCCCTCCGGCAGTCCGCCGAGAACGGCCTCCAGGCGGCGGCGTCCGTGGGAGAAGACCTCGTCGAAGGACGCGCCCGCGAGATGCGCGAGGCGTCGGACCCCGACCTCGTTGGCGCCGCGCTGCGCCGCGAGATCACCTGAACGCTCCGCAGGTGTGCGCGAGTTCGCGAGCAGCACCCTGGTCACCTCATCGGTGAGCACGACCGGAGGGATGCGCAGGCCTTCCGCGAACACCTCGGTCGCGTCCGCAGGGATGGACCCGGGTGCAGCACCTCCCAGGTCCGCGTGGTGTGCCCGGTTCGCCACCCAGCCAACCAGCTCCGGCCCGCTGCCGGGAACACCGCTGAGGTCCTCCTCGCCGGCGGTCGACACCGCCGACACGAAGCACGGAGCCACCACCGTGATGTCGTTGAGGTGGGTCCCTCCCGCGAACGGGTCGTTGACGATCGCCTGGTCACCCGGACCCAACCTGTCACCGAGGGCCTCGATCACCGCCTCCACCGACGCGGGCATGGAACCCAGGTGCACCGGGATGTGCTCCGCCTGGGCCAACAGCCGGCCCCGGGGATCGAACACCGCAGCCGAGCAGTCGGCACGCTCCTTGATGTTGGGGCTGAAAGCGGACCGCTGGAGCACCACCCCCATCTCCTCGGCCACCCCCGACAACCGGGCGATCAGCACCTGCAGTGCCGCGGGATCCATGCCGGAGCTCATCTCGTCGTTTCCGGGGAACCCGCCATCTCCGGGGAACCCGTCATTTCCGGGGAACCCGCCATCTCCGGGGAACGCTGTGGCGACGGTCTCACGCCCCGCTCCCGACCCGGTGAAGCACCAGAGCACCCAGGGGACCGGCCTGCCCTTCCCACCCGTCGGGTACCCAGATGGTGCAGTCGTCGCGGGCCACCACGCGCGGGCCCTGCACCGGGTCGAGCGGGCCCCGAGCACCGGAACCCGGCCGCGCCTGGCCGGCCGGCGCGAGGTCGCGCATCGACATCGGAGCCGGTGCGGTCACTGCGGCACGCACGGAGATGATCTCGACGGGGTCCTGGGGCCTGTCGTACCCGTTGACGCGGCGGTGTTCGTGGTGGAATCCCGACACCGAGGAGACCCGCAGCTCGTGGC
Organism: uncultured Microthrixaceae bacterium; assembly: GCA_964454385.1. Taxonomy (GTDB): domain Bacteria; phylum Actinomycetota; class Acidimicrobiia; order Acidimicrobiales; family Microtrichaceae; genus JAMLGJ01. The sequence continues at coordinate 1,469 of CAYVYG010000261.1, read as the reverse complement.
TCTGACCTGCGTAGCGGCAGTCGTAGCTGATCGTGACCTCGCGCTCGCCCGCCGATGCCGGCGAGGCGTCCAACACCCGGTTGGCCGAAACGACCAGCTCCCTGGCGAGCTCCTCGATCCCGGAGTGCTCCAGCGGTGCCGGCCAGCTCCGCACCAGCTCGACACCCCTCGGGCTGGTCAGCAGACCGACCGCGCTCAGGACCCCGGCCATGGCAGGGATTATCACCGTGGACACACCGAGCTCGTCGGCCAGTTCGCAGGCGTGCAACGGGCCGGCACCGCCGAACGCGACCAGCGCCAGGGAACGGGGGTCGACCCCACGACGCAGCGAGACGCGACGCAGCGCCTCCACCATCGTCGCGTTGACCACCGAGACCACACCCCCCGGGTCCATCCCCGCAGCGCCCATCGCATGCCGGGCGGCGTCGATGTCCAGTCGCCCCAGACCACTGAAGGGCGCCTCTGTGGGGATCCGACCGAGCAACAGGTTCGCGTCGGTCACGGTCGGTTGTGTCCCTCCCCGCCCGTAGCAGACAGGACCCGGCACCGCGCCTGCGGAGCGCGGGCCCACCACCAGAGCACCGCCTGGATCGATGGCGGCGATGCTGCCACCCCCGGCGCCCACGGTGTGCACGCCGAGCGCCGGTAGTCGCACGGGGTAGCCCCCAACGGTCTGCTGGGCCGCCATCTCGGGTTCGCCACCGCGGATCAGGCACACATCGGTGCTGGTACCTCCCATGTCGAACGCGAGCGCGTCTGGGTAGCCACATGACTCCGCAACGACCGCGGCAGCCGCGGCGCCCGCCGCCGGGCCTGACAACAACAGCGCTGCGGGGACCTCGACGGCCCGTTCCACCTCGACGAGGGTCCCGGCCGAGGTCATCACGACGACCTCCTGCGCGACCGGCGCCAGATCCCTCAGGTACTGCCCGCACACCGGACGCAGCGCGGCGTTGAGCACCGTGGTCACGCTGCGCTCGTACTCGCGGAACTCAGGTGAGACCTCCGCCGAGGCGGTCACATCCCAGCCACGGACCCGGAGCTCGGTGGCCAGCGAGTCCTCGTTGGCGGGGTTCAGGTCCGAGTGCAGCAAGCAGACGGCGACGACGTCCACACCGGGGGCGGGGTCCGCGACAGCGCCTGCATCCACGGCCACCGATACGGTCCCGTCGGCCTCGGTCCGTTCGGTCACCTCGAGACGATCGGGGCGCCCAACCAGCGCTTCGGGACGGTCGACGAACGGGTCGTACAACGAGGGGCGGTCCTGCCTTGCGATCTCGATCACGTCACCGAACCCCTCGGTGGTGTACAACGCCACGCGTGCGATCGTGCCCTCGAGCAGGGCGTTGGTCGCGACGGTGGTGCCGTGGGCGAGCACCTCGACGTCATCCGCGCCGAGTGAGCCCATGGCCGACCGGATCGCCTCGCCGGGGTCGTCGGGAGTGGAGGGCACCTTGCGGATCCGGCCG
>CAYVYG010000260.1:0-5246 GCA_964454385.1 uncultured Microthrixaceae bacterium | reverse complement strand
CTGGAGCGCCACCAGGTCGACCCCGGTGGTTTCCTCGGTGACGGGGTGCTCCACCTGCAAGCGGGTGTTCATCTCGAGGAAGTAGAAACGGCCCTGGTCGTCCGCTAGGAACTCCACCGTGCCCGCACCTAGGTAGTCCACGGCCCGGGTGGCGGCCTCGGCTGCTTCGAAGAGTCGTCCGCGCATTGCGTCGATGCGCTCCACCAACGGTGAGGGTGCCTCCTCGATGATCTTCTGGTGGCGGCGCTGGATCGAGCACTCGCGCTCACCGACCGCCCACACACCACCGAAGCGGTCGGCCATCACCTGCACCTCGACGTGGTGGCCGGTCTCGAGGTAGGGCTCGCAGAACACCGTCGGGTCACCGAACGCGGACGCCGCCTCGGCGCTCGCGGTCTCGATCTCACCGGGCAGCGCCGCCAGGTTGCGAACCACCCGCATGCCGCGCCCGCCACCACCGGCGGAGGCCTTGACCAACACCGGCAGGTCGGCCTCGGTGACGCTCTCCGGGGCGAGCTCGTCGAGCACGGGCACACCCGCCGCGGCCATCATCTCCTTGGATGCGACCTTGGATCCCATCTTCTCGATCGCCTCGGGTGGCGGACCGATCCAGGTGAGCCCGGCGCCCTGCACGGCGCGGGCGAACTCGGCGCTCTCGGAGAGGAACCCGTAGCCGGGATGGATCGCGTCGGCACCCGAGCGTTGAGCGGCCTCCACGAGGCGTTGGGGGCTCAGGTAGGTCTCGGCCAGGCCGGCGCCTTCGAGGTGCACCGCAAGGTCGGCCTCGCGCATGTGCGGTGCACCGTCGTCGGCATCGGAGAACACCGCCACGGTGGTGATGCCGCGCTCGACACAGGTGCGGAACACCCGGCGCGCGATCTCACCCCGGTTGGCGACCAACACCGAGCGGATCGCTCTGGTGCCGTCCGGCCGTGTAGTCGAGGTGGAGCCTGCCTCGGCGGTGGAGCCCGTGTCGGTGGAGGTCGTCGGTGTCATGGTCGGAACACTCCGTATCCCTCGGCGCCGCGCACCGCAGCGGTGTGTATCGCGGACAGCGCTATCCCGAGCACGTCACGGGTGTCGCGGGGGTCGATGATGCCGTCGTCGAGCAGGCGGCCCGAGAGGAACTTGGCCTGGGACTCGGTTTCGATCTGGTCCTCGATCATCTGGCGCATCGCTGCGTCGGCCTCCTCGTCGAACTCGACGCCCTTGGCCTCCGCACCCTGGCGCGACACGATCGAGATCACCCCTGCCAGCTGGGCGGGGCCCATGACCGCGGACTTGGCGTTCGGCCAGGCGAACAGGAAGCGCGGTTCGTAGGCCCGCCCGCACATGCCGTAGTTGCCCGCTCCGTAGGATGCGCCCATGACCACGGTGATGTGGGGCACCGTCGAGTTCGACACCGCGTTGATCATCATCGAGCCGTGCTTGATCATGCCGCGGCGCTCGTATTCCTCACCGACCATGTAACCGGTGGTGTTCTGCAGGAACAGCAGCGGGGTGTCAGACGCGTTGGCGAGCTGGATGAACTGGGTCGCCTTGAGCGCCTCCTCGTTGAACAGCACCCCGCGGGCGTTCGCGAGGATGCCGATGTCGAAGCCGTGGATGCGCGCCCAGCCGGTCACCAGCGACGAGCCGTAGAGCGGCTTGAACTCGTCGAAGTCCGAGCCGTCGACCATCCGGGCGATCACGTCGCGAGGATCGAAGGGCACCTTCAGATCAGCCGAGACGATGCCCAGGATCTCCTCGGGGTCGAACGCCGGTTCTTCCGCCACAGCTGCGGGGCCGGGCCCGGCCTTGTGCCAGCCGAGACGGGCCATGATGCGCCGCCCGATTCGGATCGCGTCGTGTTCGTCGTTCGCGAGGTGATCGGCGAGCCCCGAGTCACGGGCGTGCATCTCAGCGCCGCCGAGGGACTCGTCGTCGCTGTCCTCCCCTGTGGCCATCTTCACCAGTGGGGGACCTGCCAGGAACACCTTGGAGCGCTCCTTGATCATCACCACGTGATCCGACATGCCGGGCACGTACGCACCCCCGGCGGTGGAATTGCCGAACACGATCGACACCGTCGGCACCCCCGCCGCGGACAGGCGGGTGAGGTTGCGGAACACCGCACCGCCGGGGATGAAGATCTCCTTCTGGGTGGGCAGGTCGGCGCCGCCGGATTCGGTGAGGTTCACGAACGGCAGGCGATTGGTCATCGAGATGTCGAACGCACGCAGGATCTTGCGCAGCGACCACGGGTTCATCGACCCGCCGCGGATCGTCGGGTCGTTCGCGAGGATCATGCACTCCACGCCGCTCACCACGCCGATCCCGGCGATCACCGCGGCGCCCACGGTGAACTCGCTGCCCCAACCGGCGAGCCCGCAAAGCTCGAGGAACGGTGCGCCGTCATCGAGGAGCAACTCGACGCGTTCGCGCGCGAGGAGCTTGCCCCGGTCGTGGTGGCGCTTCACGTAGCGCTCACCGCCACCAACGAGCGCGCTCGCGTGTTCCTCCTCGAGCGACTCGATCGCCTCGAGCAGGGCGGTGCGGTTCGTGGTGTAGTTCTCCGATCGGGGATCCACCGTGGAGCGGAGCTGTGTCATGGGTCGTTCTCAGTCATCGTCTGGTCTCTGTCATTGCCTTCTATCGAATCTGCAACGATCCCGGCCATCGCGAGGTGCGCCGCATCCGCAAACACACCGTCATCTGCGAGTCCGGTCTCATGTGTAACCCAGCACCTTCGCGGCGAGGCCGGTCATGATCTCGTCGGTGCCGCCACCGATGCCGAGGATCCGCATGTCGCGGTAGTGGCGCTCGACCTCGCACTCGCGCATGTAACCCATGCCACCGTGCAGCTGCACCGCGCGGTCGACCACCCACTCGCCGGTGCGCACCGCGGTGTTCTTCGCGAAAGCCACCCTCGCCACCAGGTCGTCCTCGCCCGCGTCGTAGCGCAACGCCAGGTCACGTGTGTAGACCCGGGCCACGTCGATGCGTCTCGCCATGTCGGCCAGGGTGTGCTGGACGTTCTGGCGGCTGATCAGCGGACGGCCGAAGGTCTCGCGGTTGCGGCACCACTCGACGCTGAGATCGAGTGCACGCTGCGCGGTCGAGTAGGCCTGCACCGCGATGAAGAGACGCTCGGTCACGAAGTTCTGGGCGATCTGGACGAATCCGGAGTTCTCCTCACCGACGAGGTTCTCGACCGGCACCGCGCAGTCCACATAGGACAGCTCGGCGGTGTCCGAGCACAACCAGCCCATCTTCTCGAGCTTGCGGGTGACGCTGAACCCGGGAGTTCCCTTCTCGATGACCAGCAGCGACAGGCCGTGGGGACCCGGGCCGCCGGTGCGCACCGCGGTGGTCACGAAGTCAGCGCGCACCCCCGAGGTGATGTAGGTCTTGGCGCCGTTGACGATGTAGTGGTCGCCCTCGCGGCGCGCGGTGGTGCGGATGCCGCCGACGTCGGATCCGGTGTCGGGTTCGGTGATCGCGAGTGACCCGATCAGCTCTCCGGCCAGGGTGGGGCGCACCCAGCGTTCGATCTGGGCGGGGTCACCGGCGGCAGCGATGTGGGGCACGGCGATGCCGCTGGTGAACAACGACGCCTGAAGGCCACCTCCGGTGCCCGCGTGGTGGATCTCCTCGCTGGCGACCAACATGTCGGCCGCACCTCCGCCACCGCCGCCGACCGATTCGGGGAACGACAGGCCGAGCAGGCCCAGCTCCCCGGCACGTTTGTGGAGGGAGCGTGGCAGCTCGCCGGCGCGTTCCCACTCCTCGAAGTGCGGTGCCAGCTCCTCATCGGCGAAGCGGCGCACCATCTTGCGCAGCGCCAGGCGCTCGGGTGTCTCGAACGGATCGGTCAAGGTGGCTCCTCGGTCAGGGCTGCGCTGGCTGGCTCCGCTCAGGGTGGCCTCGGTCATGGTTGCTCTGGTTGGCTCCGGTCAGGGGGCTTCTTGGGTCGACGGCGCGGGCCGGCCTCAGAGGAGCTCCTCGGGGATCTCGACGTGGCGTGAGCGCAGCCATTCGCCGAGTCCTTTGGCCTGGGGGTCGAAACGGTGGTTGGATGACACGCCTTCGCCGAGGATGTCCTCGATCACGAAGTTGAGCGCCCGCATGTTGGCGAAGACGTGGCGGGTCACCGGCAGCGGCGCTACCTCGGGCAACAACTCGCCGAGTCGTTCCACGGTCAGGGTGTCGCGCAGCCACTCGAAGCCCGCATCGGTGCGTGCCCAGACCCCCAGGTTGGCCGAGCCGCCCTTGTCGCCGCTGCGGGCACCCATGATCGTGCCCAGTGGCACCGCACGGGTGGGGCTGCTCTGGGCTCCGCCGGTTCCATCACCCGCTGCACCGTCGGATGCGGCAGCGGTGTCGTGCGCAGGCCCGTCGGTGGCCCCGGTGTTGCCAGCATCGGTGTCGGCGAGCTCACGGGTCTTCGTCGGCGCATCGATGCTGATCCGTTCGCCGTCTGCGAGCACGACCTCGTGGGGGACCTCGCCCTGGGGCACGTACGCGGCGGTGAACACACCGTAGGGGGATGCCTTCGCCGGGGGTGCGGTTACGGTGAACCCCGGATAGCTCGCGAGTGCGAGCTCGATCGCGGCTCCCGAGAAGTTCCGGCCGACCTTGTCGGCATCGGAGGACCGGGCCACGCAGTGCAACATCGCGCTCGCGGCCTCCTCGGTGTCCGCGTCGGGGTGGTCGGTGCGTGCGAGGGTCCACTCGAGCCCGTCGCCGAGCGCCCGGGTCATCTGACGTCGCACCAGGTCGGCCTTCGCTTCGATGTCGAGCCCGGTGAGCACGAAGGTCACCTCGTTGCGGAACCCGCCGAGGGTGTTGACCCCCACCTTCAGCGTCGGCGGTGGCGGCTCGCCGACGGTGCCAGATATCCGCACCCGATCCGGGCCGATCTGGTCGAGCGTGGCGGTCTCGAAGCGAGCGGTGACATCGGGGTTCGCGTAGCGATGCCCGCCGATCTCGTACAGCAGCTGCGACGTGACGGTGCCGATCGACACCTGCCCGCCGGTGCCCTCGTGCTTGGTGATCACCGACGAGCCGTCGTCGTGCACCTCGGCGAGGGGGAAGCCGACGTACTCCATCCCCGGCACCTCGGTGAAGAACGAGTAGTTCCCCCCGGTGGCCTGGGCGCCGCACTCGATGACGTGTCCCGCCACGCAGGCGCCGGCCAGGCGGTCCCAGTCGTCGCGCTTCCAGCCGAAGTGGAAGGCGGGCGGGCCCATGACCACGGCGGCGTC
>CAYVYG010000259.1:0-5258 GCA_964454385.1 uncultured Microthrixaceae bacterium | reverse complement strand
AGGACATGGAGGTGCTCGGCAGGGCGTGTGGGGCAGTCCCCCGATCGCTGTTCGACACCCAGCTCGCTGCCGGGTTCGTCGGTTACAACACTCCGAGCCTCCGGGTGCTCCTGGAAGGCGAGTTGGGCGTCTCGATGGGCAAGGCCGACCGCCTGACCGACTGGATGCGCCGTCCCCTGACCGACGCGCAGCTCTCCTACGCGGCGGACGACGTTGCCTATCTGCTGGCGCTGCACGAGCGGTTGTCGGCGGATCTCGAGCGACGCGGCCGCACCGCGTGGGTCACCGAGGCATGTGAGGAGCTGCGCTCGGATCCGACCAGCCCCCGTGAGCCCGACCAGGCGTGGCGCAGGATCAAGGAGATCCGTCACCTTGGGGGAGCGCGCCTGGCTCTCGCCCAGGAGGTCGCAGCCTGGCGGGAGCGCAAGGCCGAGGAAACCGATGTGACACCGCGGTTCATCCTCTCGGACCTCGGTGTGGTCTCGATAGCATCGGCGACACCCGAGTCGATCGATGACCTGACAAGCCTGCGGGGCGTGGACGGTCGGGTGTTGCGCGGTGGCGGCGGCGAGGAGCTGCTCGAGATCGTGCGATCGAAGCGCGACGCGAAACCGGCTCGTCGCCAGAAGCGACCCCGCAACGAGCTGCCAGCCGATCTGAGGCCCGTGCTCCCTCTCATATCGGCCTGGGTCAACCAGCGCTGCCGGGACCTGCAGATCGAGACCTCGCTGCTCGCTACCCGCAACGACCTCGAGGAGCTGCTGCGAGGCGATCCCGGTGCTCGCCTCGCCACGGGCTGGCGCGCCGAGATCGTCGGCGAGCCGATCCGCAGGCTCGTCGATGGCAGCGCGGGGCTCGCCTTCTGCAAGGGCAGCGGTCTGGTGCTGGTGGAGCTCGATGATCCGCCGGAACCCTCGCGGTGAGCGCCGCTTGTCACAGTCGATCCGCAGACCATGACCGCGATGTCTGTGACGGGCGCGCTACACTTGGTCTTCCCGTACCCGACGGGTCGGCTTCGGCCTGCGTGCCCAGGGTCGGTACCCAGGGTCGGTAGCGGGAGTTCGTCCGGGTCGACCGGATGGATGCACAATTGTCCCAGTCGCAATCAACGACCTGACCCCACAGGTCATACCGGGAGAAATCGTGAAGAAGGGTCGCCATCGCCGATACGAAGAGGCCAGAGCCCTGAAGCGTGGCTCGGACCTCGACATCCAGAGCATCCTCGACGACCTGTCGGGCGAGACGGACGTACCGACCGACGCGGATGACGAGTACGACGACCACGAGGACGACGCCTACGACGGCTACGAGTCAGCCGGCTGAGAGGTTCGGCGGTCCCGCTGTCGCGGCCCGCTGAGCGGATGTCGCCAGGTCACATCGCCGCACCTGAGGCTTCCGGAGCCGTGCGTGTAGCGGAACTCGGGTCCTCCGGCTGCGAGGAACGATGCCAGCAGCCCTTCATGGAGCCGTGAGGTCTCCTCGTCGCACAACGCCGCGAGTTCGTGCGCACCGAAAGGCTGGCGCGCCCGACCCCATGCAGCCAGCAGGACGGAGGTCATCTCACCTCTGGCACGCCCTCCGCGCATCCGAGTGCGTTCGGGGCGATCGGGTACGCGGGCGGGGATGGGTGCGAGGCGGGGGCCGGTCCGCCACGCCCTCGCCTGGGCCCCGATCTCCTCGACCCGTCGGAGCTCTCCGGGTTCGACGCGCTCCCTGATGGGGGATGGTCGCGTGCTCCGACGGAGCAACCGACCTGCTGAGGACGCACGCTCGAGCAGCCACACGAGCAACCGGTTCTCGGCGCAGTCGAAGCTACGGCGCACGGTGCGGCAAACGAACACGTCGGTGTCCCCGAAGGAGTTGGCCCGGGCGGTGATGGTCTCCGACCACATGACCGGTCCGCGCACCGCATGCACGCATCGCTCGGGCAGGTAGGCGAGCTCACTCGGCAGGTCCCGCACACGTGCCTCCATCCCGTCGAGCAGCGCCTCGAGCTCGGGGGACAGAGCGAAGGAGACCCGTGCCGCATCCTCGAGCAACCGTGTCGGCAGGCCACTCAGCGCGCTCGCGGCGCTCACCGCGGGAATCCGCCGATCCCGGTGTGACCAGAGCTCCGCAGTAGCCGCCGGACCCCGGTGCTGCGGGCTCACACCATCAGCTCCTCACCGATGAGCTCCTCGATGACCCGGCGTGCCTCGCGTTGTTCGAGCTCGGCCATTCTTGGAGCGATCTCGTTGAACAACTCGACCGCCTGGTACTCATCCATGCCCTCGAACTGAGGGAGGAAGAACCCGTAGAAGACCTCGTAGAGCAGCCGTGACGGTTCGACGTGGTCCTTCATGCGACGCTCGACGTACCTGCGAGCGTCGACGTAGATCGCGGGCCCGAGCTCCTTGAGGCGGCGCAGTGCCAGCAGCTCGGTGAGTATCTCGCCGCCATCCGCGAGCAGTTGGCGGTACGCCGAATCATCGGGCGCACGCACCTCGATGAACGCGAAGCGGCGCATCAGCGCGTAGCTCATGTCGAACAGGAGGTTCTTGTCCACCGCGTTCATGGTCGCGATGATCCGCCAGCTGGCGGGCACCCGGATCGGGTCGGTGTCCTCGGGTGCCTCGACCCCGTGGGGCACGATGCTCACCGGCAGCACCTGTCCGGATCGTCGGTAGGGCAGCACCACCGCGGATCCCGACAGCACCGTGAAGAGCTGCCCGAAGGCGCGATCGAAGTTCGAGCGGTTCATCTCGTCGACGACGAGCCACTTGCCGCTCTGGATCGCTTCCACGAACAGCCCCGGGCGGAAGATGAGGCCCTCGGGGGTGGGTTGGAGGCCTCCGATCGTCTCGAAGGTGGTCCACTCCGAGGTCGCTGTGGTCGGCTGGTAGCCGGTGCAGAGCATCGCATGTCGACCCAGCTCGGCCGCGAGGTACGCGAGGGTGGTCTTGCCGGTACCGGGTGGTCCGGTGAGTATGACGTGCTTTCCGGCATCGAGGGCCGCCACGAGCTGGTCGACCACGTGGTCGGGGAAGAGCATCCCGTGTGAACGGCTGAGCTGATCGAGCTGTTGCGCGGTGAAGGCACTCACAGCTGTCTCATCGGCAGACCCTCAGCCCGGCTGTAGCCCTGTCGCTCCTGGGGACGTCAGCGGGGCTCGGGAACGACGGCGCGGCGGCGCGCCGGATGGGGGACCGGCACCCCGGTCGTGGGCAGCTGGTCGATCTCGTCGCGCAGCCGCTGGTACACCTCGGCGCCGACCATCGCGGTGATCTCCTCGCTCATCGTGTCGATCACCCGGGATCCCGACGAGAAGGCCTCTGGTCCCTCGGTGCACCACCAGTGGAACTCGACCCCGCCCTCGCCCCAGTCGCGCCGCTTCCACTCGCGCAAGGTGTAGGTGGTGTGACCGAGCTCGTCGGTGTGGTAGCTGAGTCGCAGGGGCAGTTGCCAACAGACCTCCGGCTTGTGCTCGACGATGCTCTCGCCGCGCTCGAGCGCTGCGAGGTGCAGTGCGCACCCGACCCCGCTGGGGTGATCCGCACGGTTGAGCAGTATGCAGGCACCATCGTGGGTCCGCGTGGTCCACTCGCCCTCGTCGTTGCGAACGATCGCCCCTCCGAGGTCCTCTGCGACGCCGCGGAGCTGCCAATGCCGGGGAGTCAGCTCCGCTATCGCATCTCCCACCCTTTTGCGGTCCGCGGTGTCCGCGAAGTGCGCTCCGTGGGAACAGCAACCATGACCCAGCTCGGTGGTGTCGACCTCGTGGATCCCCTTGCAGCCGTTTCCGAAGATGCACTGCCAGTTGCTCGCCAGGAACGTGAGATCGAACAGGTAGGTCTCGCCCTCGTGGTCGAACGAGAGCCAATCTCGACGGGTATCGTCTTGCACCCCGACAACACTAGGCGGCGACCGCTGCGGGTTCGTCCGACCGGGCGCCGGGACGGCCGGGAGAACCGGTGGCTACGGGAGGGCGCATGGCCGGCGAGTTCGACGACATCAGGAGCCGCTTGGAGGCGATCGCGGAGGAGTTGGCGGATCTCGCGATCGCGCGACTGCGGGATTCCATCGATGCGGGAGGAACGGAGCTGCCCGTGGACGAGCGGCGGATCACCCGTGCGCGGCGGGCCGTGGAGAAGGCGGTGCACCTTCTGGGCGCACCGGACGACGGAGACATCTGAGGGGTCGACCGATCCTCCGCCCGGGGGTGGGATACTGGGGCCTCGCGCTACATGCGGGATCCACCGACCACGAGCACGAGATGGGCGAACGCGATGACCTCGATCCCCGAAGTGACAACCGAGGGGCGCGGACGCGATCGGCGTCAGCGGGAAGCCGTGGGCGAGCTGGTGCAGCGCACGCTCGGGCCGGCCACCGGGTTGTGTCTCCGGGTCTTCGATCCTCTGGGAGATGATCCCGAGGGTCGTGAGAAGGCACGCATGATCGTCATGGAGAGCATCGCCCGCTGTGCTGGACGCGGCGTCGCCTCGGATGATCACGGCGTGCGCGAGGTCATGCGGACCGTGGCGGTCGAAGGGCTCGACGCACTGGTCGGCCACCCTGGTGGTGCCCGTCCGCCCGATGGGGTGACCCTCGGGATCATCGAGCAGGCTCGGGAGGTCGCAGCCGACGTCGCGCCGTCGGGGATGCTGCGGTACGCGGTCCTCCAGGACGCCACCGCCCCGGCGCGCCGGCGCGACCGCGAGGTCGCGTTCGTGGTGATGGCGGCGGGTGTCGTCCCGGTCGACGCAGCAGTGCTGCTGGGGATCCCTCCGGACGCCCTGGGGTCCTCACTCGAGCGCATCGTGCGGCGGATCGCGCAGGGCGAGGGCATCGATTCCACTGGTGAGCAGGCGTGAGGTACCTGAGGTGAGGAAGCCGACGTGAGTGGCCGAACGTCGGTGCTGACCGACGAACCGCCGACAGCGACGCCGTCGCTGGACGAGGTCCTCGAGCGCATGGCGGTGCGCGATGTCGATCCCGAAGCGGCAACGGAGTTCGCGATGGGGGTCGTGGCGGCGCGGCTCAAGCGACGTCGCGTGGTGCTCGGCGCCGGTGCGGTGACAGCTCTCGTCGCAAGCGTCACCCTCGCGTTGCTCACCACGCGTGGACCGAACCCTGACGAGGTGGTGACCCCCGCCGATGCGCGGACCACGACCACCGAGGCGCCGAATGCTCGGAAGGCACCCCGATCCTCCACGACCTCCACGACCACTCCCGCCACCAGTGCGCCGATCATCACGAACGCGGCGCCCACGACCACGGCC
>CAYVYG010000258.1:0-5276 GCA_964454385.1 uncultured Microthrixaceae bacterium | reverse complement strand
GGAACTCGCCGAACGCGCTCTCCTGCACGTCGGGCGATCGCACCACGGCGTCGTAGCCCTTGTACACATCGGTTATCAGGCTGTCGATCGAGTCGTCGAGCACGCCTCCGAGCAACTGCGTGCCGCTGAGGAAGGCGATTCCCAGGATGACCGCGATACCCGTGGTAACCAAGCGACGCTTTCGCGCCATCAGGTCCTTGAACGCGACCCGCAGCACGGCCGCTCAGTCCCCGAGGTGCTTCATGTAGTCGAGGACCGCCTCGGCGCTCGGAGCGGCCATCTCGTCGACGATGCGTCCATCTACCAGGAAGACGGCTCGGTCGGCCCAGCCCGCAGCGGTGGGGTCGTGGGTGACCATCACTATGGTCTGGCCGAGCTCGTCGACCGCAGCGCGCATGAACTCGAGGATCTCGGCGCCGGATCTCGAATCGAGGTTGCCGGTTGGTTCGTCTGCGAAGATGATCTCGGGTCGGCCCGCTAGCGCCCGGGCGACCGCGACACGCTGTTGCTGCCCGCCCGAGAGCTCGCTCGGGCGGTGACCGAGCCGGTCGCCGAGGCCGACGGTGCGCACCACCTGGTCGACCCATTCGCGGTCGGGCTTGCGTCCTGCGAGATCCGCAGGGAGCGTGATGTTCTCACCTGCGGTGAGGGTCGGGATCAGGTTGAACGCCTGGAACACGAAACCGACCGTGTCCCGTCTCAGGGCGGTGAGCTTGGCGTCGTCGAGGGTATCGAGGTAGGTGTCGCCGATGAACACCCGACCGTCGCTGAGGCGGTCCAGGCCCGCAAGGCAGTGCATCAGGGTCGACTTCCCCGAACCCGAGGGACCCATGATCGCGGTGAACCGAGCACGGTCGAAGCTGACCGTCACGCCGTCGAGGGCGTGGACCACCGACTCCCCGTCCCCGTAGTCCTTGCGCGCGTCGATTGCTCCGGCCGCGACGGCGCGCGCTGTCGTCGGATCGCTGGTGGGGTTGCTCACCGGTTCCTCCGGTCGGAGTTGGGGTTCGGAACGATCGTCGATCTTAACCGGTGCTTGGTCGAGCGCTGCCCCGGAGCGCATCGGCGTGCGTCGCGGGCGGTCTGCGGGTTTCCACCGGGAGACCGCCGCCTAGCAGGTCGAACAGCCCCGGCACCGACGCGATCGCCCAGCGGCTCCAACTGCGCAGATCGTCCCAGCGGATCCGGCGCGCCATCGACAGCATGCGCCTGGCCTCTGCCCTGCGGTGCAGTCGCGCAGCGGAGAGCCCTGCCACGGTCGCGTAGCGGGCCAGCAGGTCCGGCGCCGGTATCGGGGAGCTCCCCAGGGTTGCGATCGCATCGTTGGCCCAACGGAGGTGCTTCTCGTCGGGCGAACCGTCGATCGGGACGGGTGCCTCGTACCAATCGAGAAGCTGCTCGGGGGTGCACATCGAGTGCGGTCGCGAGCTCCGTCGGCGTCTGGCGACCACGGATCCCGGGCGGGTGTGATGGGGGCTCGGCGGGACCTCGCTGGTCGAGTGGTCCCAGTGGTGCTGGATCCCACCACAGCACACGACCTCTGCGCCGGTGCTGTCGGCCAGACGCCCCACGCGCGCCAGCCACTGGGGACGCGCCACGGTGTCGGCGTCGATCACCGTGACCCATTCACCTCGCGCGGCTCGGAGCCCGCTCGCTCGCGCCGAGGCGATGTCGGCGGCATGGTCGATGCGGACCCGCGGGTCGGCGACCAGCTTGACGGCATCGAGGGTGTCGTCGATCGAGGACGCGTCGACCACGACGAGCTCCACATCTGCGAAGGTCTGTCCGAGCACGCCGACCACCGCGCAACCCACGCTCTCGGCCTGGTTGCGCACTGGAAGCACGACGCTGAACCGGGGAGCCATCGGTCACATTCTCGTTTGCGGCCGGGCGCCTCGCGCGGACCGTCGGATCCTGTGCGCTCGGTGACCCTGTGATCTCAGCGCCGGTCGGGGGCGGTCATCCGGTAGATGGTGAGGTGACCGGAGCGGGCGATCGGTTCGAGATCCAGCCGTTCGGCGAGCTGAGCGCGGCTCCACAGGTGGCCGTAATGGGGCTCGCGGTCCACCCACACCAGACAAGCGCTCGGGGACCTTCCGCTGGGGTCCCGCAAGGAGATCGAGTCCACGAGCTCCTCGAGGTCGTCGGTGGCGGCGGTCGATTCGAGCGCGGTGCGTCTCGGGCTCCACTGTGCCTCCACGCGCGGGTAGAGGGCGTTGGGCAGGTTGGAGTAGGTCTCACATCCCCGGACGGCTTCCAGTGCCGTATCGGCTCGGATCTCGCGGAAGTCCTCGGAGTTGTAGTTCCCCTCGAAGAAGGCGGCTCCGGTCGCGAAGTTGACCGCGGCGAAGACACCCGCTGCCACGTTGGCGGCCGCCCAGAGCCGCACCACGACGACAGCGCGGCGCGACCAGGTAGAGCTACTCGGTGGATCGAGGCTGTGGAGGTGGGACGCCAGGACCAGCGCCAGCGCGACGAGTGAGAAGTACGCAGGGTTCAACAGCCGCAGCTCCAGACGGTTCAGCGCGGTGGAGGATCGGACGTAGACCATGTAGGCCAGGTAGCCGAAGGCCTGTACCGCCAGCAACCCGCTCGGCGAGCCCGTCCAGGCGATCAACCGGGACCAGCTCGTCGCGGAGCCGTCTGGGGTCCCCTCGGCCTGCAGCACCCGGTATCCCAGCCACGCCGCAAGTACCAGCACGGCGGCTCCGACGACGGCCCAGATGCGCAGGGCATCGGAGGCGACACCGGGCAGCAACCACTGGCCCATCGTCGTGACCACGTCGAACGCGTTCTCCAACGGTCCGCGCGCCGAGGGTGTGCGCTCTCCGGTGAAGGTGCCGTCGATGGCGTGGTTGCGCAGCATCCACAGCACCGGCAGCACCGCCCCGACCGCAACGTAGATGATCCCCGAGACCAACCGTGGCCGCATCCGACGGCGCACGTCCAACAGCAACCACCCGAATCCCAGGACCAACAGGTACAGAGACACGTAGCGCAGGCCGAAGCCCACCCACACCGCCACACCCGTGAGCACGAGCCACCGGCTCGCGGATGTGTCGTGGAACGCGATCAGGCAGCGCAGCCAGACCATCACCACCACCGCGAAGGCGAGGTCGGTCATCAACAGGTGCCCGAACCCGACCGTCGAGGAGCCCGCGGCCATCACCGCGGTGCCGAGCCACACGAGGTGGCGGTTCGGCACCACGCGAGCCAGCAGCCCGTGGCCCACGTAGACGACCGCTGCCGCGGTCACCATGTTGAGCAGCACCGCTGCGCCGGGGGTGTCGAGCGGCGTCGCCCACGAGACCAGGGCCATGAGAGCCGGCCACAGCGGGGGCCAGATCGTCAGCGGGTTATCGAGGAAGTAGCCGAGCCCGTTACCGGCGACCAGGGAGTCGGCTATCGCCCGGTAGCCGACGCCGTCGTCGCCCATGGCGATGCCGCGGAGGTTCGCGAGCAGGACCAAGCCGGCCGACAAACCTGCGAGCGCGAAGACCCACAGCGGTGACCCGGTGTCGGATCGGTCCGCCGCCTCGTCCCCGCCGCGAGGTCGTGTCGCATCCCTGCTCGAGGAGGCAACGGGTTCGTCCGAGCCGTAGTCGGGCGCAGCCCCGCCGGTGCCGGCGCCCGTGGTGGTCATCAGGACAGTGTCTGCGGTCACGCCGTTTCGCACAAGTCCGCTCCGGCTTTCGGGCGAGCCGAGCGACCCGTGACATTGCTCACAGTTGCAAGCAAAATGGTTGACTCCCGCTAGCAATGCTTGCTACAGTTAGCGCAAGGAACTAGCCAGGCAGCGACGCCGATCAAGTCGACGGCACTCGACCCGCAGCGGTCGGGCGCCGGCAGGACGGCTCGCCACCGGAGCCAACGAAGAACCAGGAGCCAAGATGAGCACACAGATCCTCGATCGTGTAAGTGAAGTCCAGGAGCAGATCATCGAGCTGCTCGCCAGCGTCAAGGAGCCGGTCACCCAGGCTGTCGACAGCGTCGTCTCGCTGGTCACCGATCGTGTCGACGTGCCGGCCCTTCCCTTCGGTTCGGAGATCCCCACGCCCAAGGAGATCATCGACAACCAGGCCAAGTTCGCCACCAAGGTCGTCAACACCAACAAGTCGGTTGCGTTGAGCGCAGCACGTGCGGCTGCGCCGCTGACCGACTCCCTGCTCGACCGTAAGCCGGCGGCGAGGTCGACCAGCTCGAAGTCCTCCACCACCAAGAGCGCCGCCTGAGCGAATCAGCTCCGGTCCTGTCGCCAGGGCTTCACAACAGAACGACCCGGGTGAGCCGTCCCCCTCGGCCACATCGGGTTCGCAGACCCGGCGTCGCTCCCCCGGCGACGCAAAGGGTCCACGACGGAGGGCCTCAGCGCCCTCCGTCGTCGCGTCTTGACCCTGTTGATCCACAGCGGTCGCTGAAACCGTATCCCAGGCCTGTGGGGTCATCGTCAACATGGCGGTCTGGCGGCACGGCGCACCCTCGGTGGAGACCGCGGACGGTCGACAGGCTCCTCACCGGCCCGAGATGTTCTTGTAGCGCCGGTGCTTGCGGCGCAGGAACGGTGATTCGATGAGCCGCCACGAGAGCTCTGCCAGCGCGAAGCTCAGTGCGTAGACGATGATCGCCCTGATCACGAAGCCCACCTTGCCGGTGCCGATCGGTCCGATGACGTTCGGCACCTCGTGCCACAGGTACAGGCCGTAGGACCGCTTGCCCACATACACCAGGAACGGGATCGACATCGCCCGAGCTGCGGGCTTGTCGGGGAAGCAGTGCAGCCACAGCGCGAACGCGACCACACCGAACAGCGCGGAGTTGTAACCAATGCTCGAGAACGGCTCGAATCCTGGGATCCGCCCGCTGCCCAACAGGAACACGAGCACCAGCACCCCTCCCGCGATGCCGGTTATGTCGACCCACCGACGGGAGCGGTCATCGAGTGGAACGATCCGGCGGCGCAGGATCGCGAGCATGCATCCCATCACCAACACGTCGAAGCGCATGATCGAGAACCGCCACATCGACTTCGCCCACCAGGGGTAGGGATCCCCGGCGTTGAAGTCCCGGGTGAAGTCGACGTCATAGAAGCTGGCCGACAGTCGCACGGCCATCCAGAAGGCGACGAACACGGCGGCGCCGATCAACAACCGGCGCTGGTTGCGCACCCGGGAGATCCCCCAGATCAGGATGATCGGCCAGAAGAAGTAGAACCACTCCTCGACCGATAGCGTCCAGATGTGCAACAGGGCCCGGGGGTGCTCCGGGGTCCCGAAGCC
>CAYVYG010000257.1:0-5277 GCA_964454385.1 uncultured Microthrixaceae bacterium | reverse complement strand
TGTCCTACGAGAAGATGAAGGCCAAGGTCAACGACGCGCTCAAGGACCACTTCCGCCCGGAGTTCCTCAACCGCATCGACGAGGTCATCGTGTTCCACGAGCTCTCCCAGAGCGAGGTGATCTCGATCGTGGACCTCATGATCACCCGGGTGACCGAACAGCTCGCCGGTCAGGGCATGGGCCTCGAGGTCTCCACCGAGGCCAAGGTGTTCCTCGGTGAGAGGGGTTACGACCCGACACTGGGCGCCCGTCCGCTGCGCAGGGCGATCCAACGCCTCGTCGAGGACCCGCTCTCGGAGCGCCTGTTGTGGAAGGAGTTCCGCGCGGGGCAGATCATCAAGGTCGACGTCGAACCCGACCCCGAGACCGACGGTGAGCTCCACATCGTGTTCAGTGGCGAGGAGGGCTTCGTCCCGCCGCCGGTCGAGGAGCTCGAAGCAGCCGCGTCGGGCGACTGAACCTCACCCTGACAAGAGACTGTGAGCTCGCTCGAGGGGCCAGCGTGGCGCGCGGGGATGTTCCGGGCGCTCCTCGCGAGCGTCTGCGTGTTCTCGCTGGCCGGCTGTAGAGCCACCGTGGTCGTCGACATCGAGACCGACGACGACGGTGCCGGTGCGGTGGTCGCGAGCGTCGATCTCGACGCCGAGGCGCTCGGGATCCTCGGTGGTGCCGATACCGTCGTCCACGGCGATCTGGACGGGTCACGTTGGACCGTCGAGGAAACCCCGCTCGACGGCGGTGGTCATCGTTGGGTGGCCCGCCGTCCGTTCACCGATGAAGAGGATCTCCGCGCCGCTCTGGTCGAGCTCGCCGGACCGGACACGTTCGGTGATGTCGTGTCAGTGGTGGACCACGGGTTCGCGCGCACCGATTCCGAGCTCTCGGTGGAGGCGACGATCACCGGGGACCCGGCGCAGTTCTCCGACGCTGCGCTCACCGAGACGCTCGGCGGTCTGTCGGTCGGCTACACCCCCGAGGAGCTCGAGTTCATCGGCGCCGCACAACCTGGTTCTGCGACTCTAACCCTGCGGGTTCGCGCCCCGGGTGGGGCACCCGATGAGGTCACCTTCGATCCGGCCTCGGGAGAACCCCGGACCGCCCGAGCCACCTCGATCGGCACTGGCCGCGACATCCGGGCGCTGGTCGTGCTGGGAGCGGGGTTGGCCCTGCTGGTCGCAGCGGTGCTCCTGGGATTGACTGCCGCATTGGGTCGTCGGCGGACATGAGCTCTGGGGCGCGCGTTCGTGGAGGCGACCACGGTACTCCCAAAGGGGTCCACCGGCTGGACGTCACCGGGTCCGGGTCTGTGAGTACTCCGAGGTGTAGTGGGAGCCTTCTTCGACTCCGTTGAGCACTACGCCGAGGAGGGGCGCATCGACAGCCCGCAATCTGGTGATCGCCTCTTTCAGTTCGGCCGAGGTTGTACGGCCAGCGGCCACTGCCAGGATCGTTGCGTCGACGTGCTGGGCGAGGATCGCCGCATCCGTGACCGGAAGCACCGGTGGACTGTCGATCAGCACGATGTCGGCCAGATCCTCGAGGTTCGTCAGCACCTGTTCCGCAGCCGAGGAGGACAGGAGCTCCGAGGGGTTGGGAGGCTGGGGTCCGGAGGCGACGAGAACCAGGTTGGGATGGTCCTTCACCTGCTGGGAGACGTCCACGACGTCGATGGTCTCCAGCAGTGCCGTTGTGAAGCCGGTGTCGTTGTCCAACCCGAAGAACTCGTGGACGCGAGGTCGTCGGAGGTCGCAACAGACGACGACGACCCGTTCGCCGGCTTCGGCGAAGATGACTGCGAGGTTCGCGACGGTGGTCGACTTGCCCTCGGCGGCCAGCGCCGACGTGACCTGTATGGTCTTGAGCGGCCTGTGCATGGATTCGAACTTCACTGCCGTGCGCAGGGTCCGGTAGGCCTCAGCAGCAGGACCGGTCGAGGCAACCACCGAGGCTTCCGTCGAGTCACCGTGGCGGCGCCGGCCGGCGTGGTCCGGGACCGCGGCGAGCACGGCTGTGCCGGGAACGGCCTCCTGGACGTCTGTCCGGGTCTTGATGGATTCGTCGAGTCGTTCGAGCACGAAAGCGGCCGCGATGCCGACGAACAGGCCCCCAAGTCCTCCGAACAGCGAGTTGCGCAGCGGTCTGGGGCTCGCCGGGCTCGTCGGGACCTCGGCAGGCTGCACCAACTCGGTGCCGTCCTCCTGCACGCTCGCATCGATCATCATCTGATCGAGACGCTGGTTGAAGAGGGCCTGCTGTGCGATCAGAGCGTCGCGTCGCGAGACGAGCCCCTCGAGATCGAAACCTCCGACAGCCCGGATCTGCGCGTCGAGGTCGTCGATCTGGGACTGCAACTCGGTGACCTTCTGTTGGATCTCCTGCTCGGCGGTCGTCACGGCGTCGTTGGCTTGCTGGGTCCGGTACTCGATGAACGCCCGTGCGTACGCGTTGGCGGTCTCCGCGGCGATCTCGGGATCGTTGCTGGTGGCCGTGATCTCCACGGAATCGGTGAGTCCGATCGCCCGGGCGTCGATCGATGCCGGATCCGTCACCCTTTCGCGCACCGCGTCTGATACCGCGCTACCCATGATCACCTGGAGAGCGGTCTGGATCGCTCGTGACGGGTCACGGTAGGCGCCGTTGTCAGAGCCGAAGAGGCTCGCCGCGCCCTGTGGGTCGATCACGATCTGAGCCGATGCCTCGTACTGTGGAGTCTGCATCGCTGAGATCCCGTAGGCGGCGCCGGCGAAGATCAGGGTCGTTGCGATGATCAGCCAGACCCGCGAACGTAAGACGCCCAGGAAACGACCCAGCTCGGAATTCCCCTCAGATCCATAGGACGCCACGGAGCCGAAGCTAGCTGGCGACTGAAGTCGTTCACGACATGCAGAGCACCAGCGACCTCGGGCGCGCCATCCCAGCCGACCAGCGAGAGGCCCTCTCGGGAGCGTCGAGAAGGTGCGCAGCACACGACGGCACCGCTTCGAGGTGGCGATCCTTCGTCGCGATCCCTTACCCTGTGGGAACAGAGTTCGGGAAAGTGGAGGGATCACGATGGATGGGCGACTCTCTTGTAGCCCGTGGACGATCGTCGGTGTCGTGCTGCTGGTCGCCTCGGCGTGCGCACCCGTGCCGCCACCGGCCGTGGATGACAGATCAGGTGACGCCGGTCACCCCGGAGTCGAGTCGTCGAAAGATGGCCGTCACGAGAGCATCGGCGCGCCGGTGGATCCGAGCCCGGTGCTCATCGTTCAACCGGATGGTTCGACGTTGACCGTTCATCCCTTCGGTGATGGGACATCGCATGGCTACGAGACGGCGGCCGGTTACACGATTGTCGAAGATGCAGATGGATACTGGTACTACGCCGTCAGCACGCCCGGCGGTGACCTCCTGGAGGCGTCCGGAACGCGGGCCGAGAGCACCGCGCCTGCCGGGCTACCTGTTCACCTCCGCGGTGTCGTCGACCCGGGTGAGTCAATCACCTCGCTGGGTCCAAGTGCTGACGGCCCATCCGGATCAGCACAACACACAGGAGATGAGCCGGTCCTGGTGCTACTGGTCGGCTTCAGCGATCAGGGACCTGTCGGGTCGACCCCGCAGAACTGGGCCGCGAGGTACTTCGGCAGCTCGAGCAGCGTGACCGACTTCTACGACGAAGCGTCCTATGGCCAGTTGTCACTCACGCCTGCTCAGGAGACCCACGGCGCTTCGAACGACGGTGTCGTCGGGTGGCTCGATCTCGGATACCCCCACCCCAACACCCAAGCGCCCGACAGCGACGACAACTACGAGCGCCACAAGCTCGTTGCGGATGCGTTGGCGGCCGCGGATCCGTTCGTCGACTACGCCGCCTACGACGACGACTCCTCCGGTGTGATCGAACCCGATGAGCTCCATATCTCGGTGATACTGGCCGGCTACGAGACCTCCTATGGAGGTGAGTCCGCTGCCTGTCAGCCCAGCATCTGGGGTCACAAGCACTCGGTCTACGCCGTCACTCCACCGACGCTCGACGGCACGGAGGTCGGATCAGCGGGGTACACGATGTTCGGGGAGTGGCACTGCGCCAACTGGGACTCGCCCGGACACATGGCCACGATCGGCATCATGGTCCACGAGATGGGACACGACCTCGGGTGGCCGGATCTGTACGACACCGATGGGTCATCGCAGGGAGTCGGTGAATGGAGCGTGATGGGATCGGCTTCCTGGAACCATCTCAGTGGTCAGTACCACGGATCCATGCCCGCCCATCCGGATGCGTTCAGCAAGTACTACCAGGGCTGGGTTTCACCTACGCAGGTTCTCGGGGATGCAACAGGCATCCCCATCAGGCAGTCAGCCACCACAACCGATGTCGTCCGCGTGCTCGACAATCCAGGCGGAGTCGACTGGTCGTTCGGCAACTCGAGTGGAACCGGGGAGTACTTCCTGGTGGAGAACCGACAGAAGACGGGATACGACTCAGCGCTTCCTGGTTGCGGAATGCTTGTCTGGCACGTCGATGAGACGAGAACCAGCAGCAATTCTGCTAATGCAGACGACAGCCGCAGGCTCGTGGACCTCGAAGAAGCCGATGGCCTCGGCCACCTTGATTCACGCACGAACCGCGGCGACGACGGTGACCCGTATCCCGGTACGTCGGCCAACACCTCCTTCGGAGCGACCACGAACCCGAACAGCGGTCTGCACACGGGCCAGCCTTCGGGGTTGACCGCAACCTTCACCGATACGTGTTCCTCGACCATGCACTTGGACGTCTCATTGCCTTCTGGTGGGGTGCGGGCTGATTTCGATGGTGATGGTTCTTCTGATGTGGTGGTGTTCCGCCCTGGTGGTTCTGGTTGGTTCGTCCAAGGTGGGTTGTCCACTGGTTGGGGTTCGACGGGTGATGTGGCGTTGAGCGGTGATTTCAACGGTGACGGGATCACCGATGTGGCGGTGTTCCGGCCGTCTGATCAGAGCTGGTACGTGCAACCGTCCGCGTCGTTCCCCGGTGGTCTGGCAACCCAGTGGGGTGTGGCAGGTGATGTTCCGGTGCCGGCTGATTTCAACGGTGACGGCACCACCGACATCGCGGTGTTCCGCCCGTCTGATCAGAGCTGGTACGTGCAACCGTCCGCGTCGTTCCCCGGTGGTCTGGCAACCCAGTGGGGTGTGGCAGGTGATGTTCCGGTGCCGGCTGATTTCGATGGTGACGGTGCCGATGAGGTCGCGGTGTTCCGGCCCTCTGATCAGACGTGGTACTCCCGCAGCGGTCTGGCAACCCAGTGGGGT
>CAYVYG010000256.1:0-5327 GCA_964454385.1 uncultured Microthrixaceae bacterium | reverse complement strand
CGGAGGATCTCCTCCGATGGGATGCCGAGCACCGATTCGATCTCCGAAGCACATGCGTCGGGATCCGCGGCGGGAAGGTCGATCTTGTTGAGCACCGCGATGATCTCGAGGTCGTTCTCGAGGGCGAGGTAGCAGTTGGCGAGCGTCTGTGCCTCCATCCCCTGGGAGGCATCCACAACCAGTATCACCCCCTCGCAGGCAGCGAGGCTGCGGGACACCTCGTAGCCGAAGTCCACGTGCCCGGGGGTGTCGATGAGGTTCACGACATGGCCGGACCACTCGAGTCGGACCGACTGCAACTTGATCGTGATCCCGCGCTCACGCTCGAGATCCATCGAATCGAGGTACTGGTCACGCATGTCCCGGGCCTGCACGGCGCCGCAGATCTCGAGGAGCCGGTCCGCGAGGGTCGACTTGCCGTGGTCGATGTGGGCGATGATCGCCAGGTTCCGTATGTTGCGCAGTTCGGTCACGATGATCGCCAACGGCGGGGCGGGAGCAGCGGGTTGACCCACCAAGTCTGGCCGATCGCCGACCGGTGCGTGGCATCAGCGCCGCCGATCGCCCGACACGACCGTCTGGTGGCATCGGAGCTGTTTCGCTACGCTCTGTGGCTCCTCCCCCTGATGGGACCACCGACGACACACCGAGGAACACCGGGCCCATGGCCAACATCAAGAGCCAGATCAAGCGCAACCGCCAGAACGAAAAGGCAAGGGCCCGCAACCGCTCGGTCCGCAGTGAAGTGCGCACCGCTCTGAGGTCCGCCGAGGCTGCCATGGGAACCGACGACGCCCCTGGAGCGGTCGCGAAGGCAGTGCGGCTGATCGACAAGGCGGCGGCCAAGGGTGTGATGCACCGGAACGCAGCCGCTCGTCACAAGTCGAGGCTGATGCGCAAGCTCAACGCGCAGGCCGCCTGAGTCCTGCCGGACCGGCCACCGGCCCACCTCAGCGGGGTCGACCGGCTGCTCTGCGTGCGTCGGAGCGACCCAGCGCCGCGAGCCGCGCGACCAACAGCTCCATGACGGCCTCCGGCGGGTTGGCGGTCGCCCCACGGAGCTCCACGTCCGCGCGTGCGAGCAACCGGATCGCACGGGTGAGACGCTGATGACCGAGCCGTGATGCCTGCGCGAGCGCCTTCTTGGCAGGAAACGTCGAACCCTTCAACCCCAGGATGGAAGCAGCCGCCTTCTCGTCACGGGCACCGGAACCGTCCAGGCGGAACATCCGCTCGTAGTGGCTCTGGAGGCTCGCCATCACCTGCAGGGGGTGCCGTGCGCCACCCGCCATCATCCGCCTCGCCAGTTCGACCGCCCTCGCTGTCTCACCCCGGTCGATCGCATCGGTCAGGTCCCACGGCGGCACTCCACCGCTCTCGCCGAGCAGCGGCCTGATGTCGTCCTCGCCCAGGTTGGTCCGACCGGGATTGGATGCGGCGATGACCTCGAGCAGGGCGGGCAGCCGGCCCACCTCGTCACCGAGGTAGTCCTCCACCAGGGCCCTCGCAGCCGGATCGAGGGAGACGTCGGCACGATCGAACCGATCCGCCAGCCAACCGTGGCGCGCCCGCCCACCGGGCGGGGCGGTGTCGACCACCTGCCCACCGGCGGCCTTGACAGCATCCGCGAGCTTCTTCGGCACCGCGTTGGCCCGCGCTCCCGAGGTGCTGGGGCGATCCCAGACGAGTACCAGGCGGAACTCCGCGGAGTGGTCCCCGAGCAGGTCCACCAGAGGACCCACCTCCTTGGCCGAGAAGCGCGCGAGGTTCCGGGCGACCACGACCCGCTCACCGAACATCGAGATCGTCTGCGCTGCGAGGCAGACCTCCCCCAGGGAGTAGTCGTCCCCCCGGAACTCCTCGAGTACCTCGGCGCGCTCCGCATCACCGACCGCCGATCGCACCGCTTCGAGCGCCGCCCCCTCCAACGTGACGGGATCCGAACCCTTCAACAGAGTCACCTCCACCGGATCAAGCCCCCGCCATCCGCGAACCCTCGTTCCGCAGTTGGTTCCACTGCGTCGCACCCGGGGTGGCCGGGGCAGCGGCCGATAGCTCCGCCGCGACATCGGCGCAGCGACGCACCAGGCGCACCTCGGCCGCATCATCGATCCGGCCCGGGCCATGGCGCCCGCCGCAACGAAGGACCGTGGCACCGCCGGCCACGGCGAGGGTCACCAGCGCTTCGATCGTGCCCTCGGTCACCGAAGCAGGGTCCGGCAACGGGCATGCGACCGAGGTGGGGCAGACCGGATGAGCGGGACCGATGCCCCGCGCCAATCCGGGTACCCGGGACGCCGGTCCTTCGAGTACCAGCTTCTCGGGACCATCTCTGCGGTCGCGGAGCTCCCTGCTGTCGCGGAGCTCTTTCTGGTCGCAAGGCTCTTTCTGGTCGCGCAGCGCCGTGACCCCGGTGAGCCACAGCGCTGCGCTGTGCTCCGCCACGGTGGAGACCAGTCGTTGCTGCCACGCCAGGGGTGCGACGACACCGGTGGCGCCGGCGGACAACGCCGATGGGACCTCCTCGGGGGTCCCCACGACGACGAACACCTTGGTCTCAGCGGCCGCTCCGGCGATGAGCTCGTCACGCAGCGAACCGCCCGCGTCGCCGGGGTGGAGCAATACACCGGCCGCTCCCTGCGACGTGAGCGATCCGATGCCCGCCGCCAGAGCATCGGATCTCGTATCCGCTCCGATCACGATCTGCGCGAACACAGCAGGTCTCCGGTTCGCTTCGAGCACGGCTCCGACACTAGGCGTCGGTGGCACGCCGTGGGACAGCGTCGGCCCGGGGTGGGGCCCGCTCACCGATCCCCAGGGCGCGCTCTGGGACCTCGCACGACGTGGCGGGCCCGGAGCGGACCAGCGGCGCGTGCAGCACCTCGGCCAGATCCGGGGCACCGGACCATCCCGGTCCACCCACCGATCGCTTCTGCGTCACGCCATCGCCCGCGTTCAACACCACCGCGTGAACCCGGGTCAGACCGAGGCGCCACAGCGACTCGACGACCTCGATCCCGATCCGCTCCTCGATCCCCGCTTCACCCAGGTGCAGCTCCCAGCGTCCGCACACGCTGCGCAACTCGGAGCCACCCACGAGCGCCGCCCGCTGTCGGGACTCCGCTAGCGGCGGTCGCAGCAACAGCACCATCGGGAACGCGGCGAGGAGCAGCACCCGTCCGATCGCCTTCGTGCCCGCGGTGCGCCAGAGGTGCATCGAACACATCACCCCAGCCGCGAGCACCGCCCATGCGATCACCCCCGACGGGGGAAGCGACAACCCACCAGCGCATTGCGCGACCCGGTCCACCCACCACACGGCGGCTCTCACCGGCAGCTGGAGGACCCAGGCGATCTCCTCGCGGAGCACTCCGCTCAACAGCCCGCTGGTGAGTCCGAGGGTCATCACCACCGCGGCCGCGGGCTCCGCCAGCAGGTTCGCTGGAACCGCCACGACCGACACACCCCCGAACGTGTACGCCATCACCGGGACCGCCCCCGCTTGCGCCGCGAGGGTCACAGCCAGGGGCAACCTGATGATGCGGGGACCGATGAGCCGGTTCTCGATGGGGCGTGCCAGCAGCACCAACCCGGAGGTTGCAGCAACCGACAGCCGGAACCCGACCGAGTGGACGAGCATGGGGTCACAGATCAACAGGATCGGCACCGAGAGGCAGACGAGCCTGAATCCGCTCGCACGTCTGCCCGCCACGGTGGCACTGAGCGCGAGGATCGCCATCGTCGCTGCGCGCAGCACCGACTGTTCGGCCCGGGTGACGATCACGAACGCCAGCACCGCGCCCGCGCCGAGGATCCAGCGTGCACGGTGACCGATCCGCTCGCGGAGCGGCGCGAGGACCGCCAACACGAACACGAGGTTCTGACCCGAGACGGCGAGCAGGTGGGTCAGCCCCGACGCCCTGAAGTGGAACCGGGTCAGCTCCGGTTGATCGCGGTCGTCGCCGACGACCAGGCCGAGGGAGAGGGAACGCTGCGCCCCGTCCATCGACGCGGCTCCCCGTTCGAGTCGCTCGTGCACCCAGTTGGCAGCGCGGAACCACGGTTTCGTTCCACCAGCGGGCTGCGCAGAGGAAACGCTGAGCCGACCCGCCAGGTGGCGCGACCGCACCCACCCCGAAGGAGCGTCGTGCAAGTCCGCGACCGTTGCCTCGACCGCGATCCGGTCGCCGGTGCGCAGAGCGGAGATCGCTCCCTCGACCTCCCGGCGGGCCGACGCCCTCCACCGCCGGCCTTCGAGCACCAACTCGAAGTCCGTGCCGAAACGTGACCGCTGTGGGTCCGAACCCAGCTCACCGATTCCCTCCAGACGATCCGGTAGCGGGCGCGACAGGCCCTCGAGGTCACCTCTGGCACGCAGACCGACACACGTGAAGACGGTCGATGCCACCGCCACCACCACCAGGGTCGCGGCGAGCGAATCACCAGGGATGCCACGCTCGCGGTCACGGCGCCTCATGGCGAGCCAGGCTGTCGCCACCCCCAGGAACCCGAGCGGGACCAGGACCCGGCCATCCGCCACATCCGCGGTGAGCGCTGCGACACAGGCTGCGAGCGCCGTGATAACCAGCCCAACGGCGCCCATGGTGTGTCAGCCGACCGTCACCAGGTCACGCAACGCGTCGAGCTTTGCCTCGCCGATGCCCCGGACGTCCAACAGGTCCTCGACCGTGTCGAACCGGCCGTGCTCCTCGCGATGGCTCACGATCGCGGCCGCGGTGGCCGGCCCCACCCCGGGCAACGCTTCGAGGGCCTCTTCATCGGCGGAGTTGACATCGAGCGGCGTGTCGACGCCCGGTTGACCGCCGCCGCCGCCGCTCGAAACCGACTCGACGGGTATCTCCGGGGGGATCTCCTGGCCGACCGCCGGGATGAACACCCGTGATCCGTCGAGGACGACCGCGGCAAGGTTGACCCGTTCCACATCGGCGTCAGCGGTCAGTCCCCCCGCAGCGGCAGCAGCGTCAGCGATGCGCGATCCCTCGGCAACCGATACCAGACCGGGCCGGTTCACCGCTCCGGCGACGTGCAGGGTGACCTCGCCACCCCCCTGATCACCGCCGGGGCCACCACCGGCATCCAGCGAAGCTCCCCGGTCCCCGGAGCCACGCGGCGCGTCGGCGGGCTCCGGCGAAGCGCTCCCGCTCGGAGGCCCACCGACCGGGGACCCGTCGGATCCGTCGGTCGACGCAACCGGCATCCGTTCGTCTATGGGCGCCGGGCGAGCGACCCAGTGCCAACCGACGAACCCCGCTAGGGCCGCTACCACCACAGCGAGCAGGGCCGGGCCCCTGGGCAGGGTCGAGGGG
>CAYVYG010000255.1:0-5375 GCA_964454385.1 uncultured Microthrixaceae bacterium | reverse complement strand
ACGAGGGTCGCGATCCGCTTCACGGGCCTGCCCCAGTAGCTGGCCCAGTAGTCGGCTCAGTAGTTGGCTCAGGAGTTGGCCCCGCAGTTGGCCCAGGAGTTGGACGGCCCCGCCGACCCGGTGGCCGGCTCCCGGTGATGGCCGTGACGCCATTAGCGTGCACCGCGTGATGCGCCTGTACGACACCGCGCGACGTGAGGTCGTGGGCTTCGAGCCCGCCGACCGGGTGGTGACGATGTACACCTGCGGCATCACCCCCTACGACTCGACGCACCTCGGCCACGCAGCCACCTATCTGACCTACGACGTCCTGCAACGGCGCCTGCGTGACATGGGACATGAGACCCAGTGCGTGCGCAACATCACCGATGTCGACGATTCGATCCTGCCGAGGGCGCGTGAGCTCGGTGTGCACTACCTCGACCTCGCGGCGACCGAGCTCGCCCGTTTCGACGCGGACATGGAGCGCCTCGAGATGCTCCCCGCCTACTCCGAGCCACGCGCCACCTCTGCGATCGCCGACATCAGGGGATTCATCGGGATGGTTCTCGACCGCGGCTACGCGTACCAGGCAGGTGGCGCGGTCTACTTCGAGGTCTCGAAGTTCGCGCGTTTCGGCGAGATCAGCGGATGCTCCCGCCCGGAGATGCTCGAGCTCGCGGCCGAGCGCGGTGGCAACGTGGACGATCCGCACAAGCGCGACCCGCTTGACTTCGTGCTCTGGCAGCCCTCGGCACCAGACGAGCCATCCTGGGAATCGCTGTGGGGCCCGGGCCGTCCGGGCTGGCACATCGAGTGCTCGGCGTTGGCGCTGCGTGAGCTCGGCACGACGATCGACCTGCACGGAGGTGGGACCGATCTGATCTTCCCGCACCACGAGTGCGAATCGGCGCAGTCAGAGGCGGCCACCGGTGAGCCGTTCGTGCGGCACTGGATGCACCAGGCGATGGTGCGCATGGACGGCGAGAAGATGTCGAAGTCCCTAGGCAACCTGGTGTTCGTGAGCGACCTCGCCAGGGACTGGGATCCCAGGGCCATCCGCCTCACCTGTGTCGCCAACCACTACCGCGATTCCTGGGAGTGGGACGACACGCTCATGCCGGCCGCATCCGAGCGTCTCGGGACCTGGGTCGCGGCCGGCGAGGGGTCGGGCGCGCTGGGGGAGGTGCGTGCCGCGCTCGACGACGATCTCGACACCCCGACCGCCGTGGCCGCGATCGACGCGGCTGCCCGACGTGGACAGGGCGTGTCCGAAGCCGCGCTGCTGTTGGGGGTGCGAACGGACCGCCCGGTCTCTCCCGGCTGACCCACCCCGGCTGACCCACCCCGGCTGACCCCACTCACCCGGCGAACTGTCCGGTGTGGGACCACACCGGCGGGTGCCACACCGGACAGTTCGCTGGTGGGGGGGGCGTTGAATCGGCGTGGCGGTGGCGCGAGCATGGAACCGCGGTGCGTCAGGAGGCCAACGAAGGGGTTGAGGGCCATGTCCGACACGACGTCGCACCACGAGGAGCCACAGACCGAACGCCCGCCACAGTGGGTGTCCGCCTCAGCCGAGGGGCGCCCAACCCGCGACCCGCAACCATCGGAGACGCCACGACCGGGCGTGGGGCGTGGCGACAGCATCAGGGTCGACTCGCCGTTGATCCGCATCGTCGCCTCGCTTCTCGGTGAGGACCTGCCGGTCGCGCTGAGCACCTACGACGGCGGCTACCTGGGACCGGTGGACCCGCCCGCGAAGATCGAGGTCCGCTCCGTCGACGCGCTGCGACGACTGGTCACCGCTCCCGGCGAGCTCGGCTTCGCCCGCGCGTACGTCGCGGGTGACATCACGATCGACGGTGACATCTACGCGGTGCTGGGCCTGCGGGACCGGATGCCCAGCCCGCGCCTGGGGCCCCGCGAGTGGCTCACCGCGCTCTCGTTGCTGGGAGCCTCGGCCCTGCGTCGCGTGCCGGTGCCCCGCGAGGAGCTCCGGCCCAGGGGACGCCTGCACTCGATCAAGCGTGACCGTCGCAGCGTCTCGCACCACTACGACGTCGGCAACGAGTTCTACGAGCGGGTGCTCGGTCCGGCCATGACATACTCGTGCGCGCTGTTCGCGGAGCCCGACCACAGCCTGCAGGCGGCCCAGAGCGCCAAGCACGAGCTCATCTGCGGGAAGCTGGCCCTCGAACCCGGCATGCGGCTGCTCGACATCGGCTGCGGTTGGGGTTCGATGGTCCGCCACGCGGCCCGCCACCACGGCGTGGAGGCGGTCGGGGTCACGATCTCCCACGAACAGGCCGACTGGGCACGTCGACAGGTCGAGCGCGAGGGTCTGTCGGATCGCGTCGAGATCCGTCTGGCCGACTACCGCGAGGTGAACGACGGCCCCTACGATGCGATCAGCTCGGTGGGGATGTCCGAACACGTCGGCGAGGAGAACCTCACCACCTACTTCGATGTCATCACCCGCCTGATCAGCGACCGGGGCCGGGTGCTCAACCACGCGATCAGCCGTCCGCCGGGATCACCCGCGGGGATCGGCGACCGGACCTTCGTGGGGCGCTACGTGTTCCCCGACGGCGCACTGATCGAGGTCGGCAGGCTGATCTCCGCCATGCAGTCGGCGGGACTCGAGGCGGTCCACATGGAGAACCTGAGGGAGCACTACGCGCTGACCCTTCGTGAGTGGGTGGCGAACCTCGAAGCTAACTGGGACGACTGCGTGCGCCTCGCCGGACCCGGAAGGGCGCGGATCTGGCGCCTGTACATGGCCGGTTCGGCGCTCGGGTTCGAAGCGGGCCGGATCGCGGTGAACCAGGTGCTGGCCGTGCCGGCCGGGGCGCGCAGCTCACTGCCTGCGCGCCCCGACTGGCCGCTCGCGAACCGCTGGGGTACCGCGGATGTCCCGGGCGCCGGTCATCCTCAGGGCGCCGGATCATCCTGAGACAGTCATCAAATCAGGGCGACGCAGCGAGTCGCATCGGCGTTAGGATCAGCGCGACGGCACGGGTTCGGTCCCCACGGTTCGGTCCCCACGGGTTCGAGTCACGCAGGGTCGGTCAGACAGGCAAGCCACCGGAAGGGGGGTAGAGATGGAGCGCAGCGCCGGAAAGGCACAAGGCGTCGCACGGGCGGTCCTCACCCCCGTGTTCAGGGCACTGTGGCGGGTGACCACCGAGGGCATGGGCCACGTGCCCTCGCACGGCGGCGCGATCATCGCTCCCAACCACATCTCGGTGCTGGATTCGTTCTTCGTACCCCTGGTCCTGCCCAGGCGGATCACCTACGTGGGCAAGGCCGAGTACATGGACGACTGGAAGACCCGCTACGTGTTCCCCGCGATCGGGATGATCCCGATCGACCGTTCCGGGGGCGACAGCGCCCAGCGGGCTCTGGACGCCGCGGCCGAGATCCTCGAGGCCGGCGAGCTCTTCGGCATCTACCCGGAGGGCACCCGCGCCCGTGATGGCAAACTGCACAAGGGCCACACCGGCATCGCCAGGCTCGCGCTGCGTACCGGGGTTCCGATCGTGCCGGTGGGGATCATCGGCAGCGCGGACTGCCAACCGCCCGATGCCCGGCTGCCGAGCCCGTTCAAGCGGGTCCACATCCGATTCGGGCGACCCATCGACGTCAGCCGCTACCAGGATCGGGCCGACGACCGCATCGTGTTGCGCCAGATAACCGACGAGGTCATGTTCGAGATCCGCAACCTGTCGGGCCAGACCTACCTCGACAGCTATGCCACAAAGGGTGCATCGGTGACCGCCGTTCCCGAGATCCCCGGTCGGCCCGAGGAAGCCGCAGCGCAGGCCGTGCCCGAACGAGCGTCACGGGGCCGACCAGCATCGATCGGACATCCCAGCACGGCGGTGGAGCCGCCCGCAGCCGAGCGGTCCGCGGAGACCAGAGGGGACGCAGAGGTGATCCAGTTCCCGGACCGTCGCAGCGCATTGGGCGATCCACGGCATCCTGCCGCGGCCGCGTCGACCGATGGGAGTGAGGCACCGGCTGCCGGGTATGCCCCGTCCGCGGCCCTTCCCAGTCGGGAGCAGGCCGCGTCGCTCGCGGTGGTGGGCTCGGGCACCGAAGCCGATGGTGTCGAGCGCCGCTCCTCCGCGAGCGTGTTGAGGCCGCGTCCACTCGTGGGCGCCTGAGCTCCTCACGCCGGCGCTTCGGCGCTCCTGGGCCGAATCTCGATCCCGGCAAACGGGGGCGGACCTGTAACCTCGCGACGATGTCGGATGTAACGATCACCCTGCCGGACGGAACCACCAAGAGCCTGCCCGACGGGTCCACCGGAGCCGACCTGGCGTCCTCGATCGGCCGACGCCTGGCCAAGGACGCCCTGTTGGTGATCGTGAACGGCGAGGCGGCGGACCTGCACGCGCCGCTGCCCGACGGGGCGCATGTCCGCATCGTCACCCGCAAGGACGACGCAGCGCTCGAGCACGTGCGGCATTCGACCGCGCACGTGCTCGCCCAGGCCGTGCTCGAGCTCTGGCCGGGCGCGACCTTCGCGGGCGGTCCGGCGATCGAGGACGGCTTCTACTACGACTTCGAGCTGCCCGGTGGCGCCTCGTTCTCCGAGGACGACCTGGATCGCATCGACGAGCGGATGCGCAAGATCATCGAGGCGGACCAGCCGTTCGAGCGCTTCGAGCTGCCTCTGGAGGAGGCTCGGGAGTTGATGGTCGAGCATCCCTACAAGAGGGCCTTCATGGACCTCGCCGCTTCCCCGGGTGCCGATCGTGGCGTGAACGAACCCGATGCCGAGGCGCTCGCGGAGGCCGACGCGTCCGACGGGACGATCAGCTTCTACCGCAACAGCGACGGCTTCGTCGACATGTGCAGGGGCCCCCACGTGCCGAGCACCGGGCGACTCGGCCACTTCGCGCTGCAGCGCGTCGCGGGTGCGTACTTCCGTGGCAGCGAGGAAAACCCGATGCTGCAGCGGATCTACGGCACCGCCTGGTTGAACGAAGCCGACCTGGCGGCCCACCTCACCCGCCTCGAGGAGGCCGAGAAGCGCGACCACCGTCGTCTGGGCGCGGAGCTCGACCTGTTCAGCTTCCCCGACGAGATCGGTTCCGGGTTGGCCGTGTTCCACCCGAAGGGCGGCACGGTGCGCCGGCTCATGGAGGACTACTCGCGCCGCCGTCACGAGGAGGCCGGCTACGAGTTCGTGTACTCACCCCACATCACCAAGTCGCAGCTCTTCGAGACCTCGGGACATCTCGACTGGTTCGCCGACGGCATGTTCCCGCCGATGGAGCTCCACGACCACGACCACTCACCCGACCACGAGGCGCCCCATGGCGAGGGCACGAAGTACTACCTCAAGCCGATGAACTGCCCGTTCCACATCCTGATCTACCGCAGCC
>CAYVYG010000254.1:0-5379 GCA_964454385.1 uncultured Microthrixaceae bacterium | reverse complement strand
GCGGCTTTGTTCGACGAGGTGATGCTCGATATCACTGGCGGCTTCGTGTCGCCGGTGGTCTCAGGCATCGTCTACTGCGGGGTCATCGATGCATGCCAGCAGGCCTACGACATCGGCCGTGCGCATGAGTGGACCCGTGCGTTGCAGCGTTGGTGTGATCAACAGCCCGGGCTGGTGCCCTACCGTGGTCAGTGCCTGGTGCACCGCTCACAGATCCTGGCGTTGCACGGCGCCTGGAGCGAAGCAGAGACGGAAGCCGAAGTGGCACAGAGTCGTCTGTCGGAACCGCCCCACCCCGCGATCGGGATGGCGCACTACCAACTCGGCGAGCTCCGGCGGCTCCAGGGTGACCTCGCAGGTGCCGAGGAGGCGTACCTGCGGGCCCAGGGCTGTGGAAGGCCGCCGCAGCCCGGGCTGGCTCTGCTGTTGGTCGCCCGGGGCGAGATTGAAGCTGCCGGTTCGATGATCGAGACCGCGGTCTTGGAGACCACCGAGGTTGTGACGCGCACCGCATTGCTGCCTGCGCTTGTCGAGATCCGCCTGGCCGTGGGCGAGGTGGACCGGGCAGCCTCGGCTGCGGATGAACTGGCGCACAGCGCGGGTGTTCTCGACGCCCCGTTCCTGGTCGCCGCGGCCCAACAGGGCCGCGGCGCAGTGGCTCTCGCCCGGGAGGATCCGCGTGGCGCTCTGGGCCTGTTGCGCCCGGCCTGGCATCGGTGGCAGCAGCTCGAGGTCCCCTTCGAAGCCGCTGCCACCCAGGTGCTCATGGCCCGCGCCTGCGTGGCGCTGGGTGACCGGGGAACCGCCCGATTGGAGCTCGACTCGGCAAGACGCACCTTCGCCCAACTGGGCGCCGTCGTGGCACTCGACGCGATCAGGGACCTGGTCGACCAACTGGCACCCGGTGAGGCCGGCTCGGAGATCAGCCCGCGTGAGGCCCAGGTGCTGCGTCGGGTTGCGCAAGGCATGACCAACCGCGAGATCGCAGACGACCTGTTCATCAGCGTCAAGACCGTCGAGCGTCACCTCTCCAACATCTTCACGAAGCTGGATGCCACCAACCGCGCCTCGGCGACCGCGACCGCCCAGGCCCGCGGTCTCATCTAGGGCACCGCGCACGCCACCGTTCTGTCCTGCTGGAGTCGCCGGTTCTGTGGACCGTGGCGGGACAGAACCGTGGGTGAACGACCGTCGAGGCAGTGCCGGTGCTCCCCAGGTGAGGGTTCTCCCCAGGTGCGGGGCCGTTGCTCAATGGGTGGTACCCCCGATGACAACGGCACCCGGCGGTTCGTACCGTTCAGACGGGGGCCATCGAGGGTCCCGGACAGGAGGCCGACCGATGGTGGATGTGAGATCCGGCGAGGCGACACCCGAGGACGTGACACGTGAGCGGGCCGACGACGCGGACCAGCGCTCAGACAACCGGAACCCGCGGTCCGACGCAGCGACAGCGGAGTTCCGTGAAGCGCAGCGGCGAATCCTCGACCGTTACGGCGTGCGCGCGGAGTCCCGAATGGTCGAGCTCCCCGTCCTCGCGGACCGGGCTGGGGGTCGGGCACATGTGCTGGTGACCGGCGAGGGCCCTCCGGTGGTGATGGTCGTCGGCGGCACGATGGCCGCCGCGATGTGGGCACCGTTGATGGCGGAGCTCACCGGGTACCGGCTCTACGCGGTCGACCTCCCGGGCCACGGGCTCTCTGCGCCGACGACCTTCCGAACCGACACGATGAGAACCACCGCGGTCGATTTCCTGGTCGAACTCCTCGATGGGCTCGGGGTGGAGCGAGCGGGTTTCGTGGCGCAGTCCATGGGCGGCCTGTTCGCGTGCTGGTTCGCCCTCGAGCAGCCTGAACGAGTCACCGCGCTGAGCCTCATAGCGTGTCCGGCGTTCCTTCTCGGCACCTCCGCCCCGTTGCCGATGAGACTCGTCGCTTCGGTCGCACCGCTGCGCCACGTGCTCGACAGGCTCCAGCCGCCGTCGCCGAAACAGGTCGAACGCCTCGCGGCCATGGCCGGTGAGAACCTCGACGGTGCGCCAGAGCTGCGCGACGTCTTCGTCGCCCTTCAGCGCCTACCGGGATCCAGCGAGAACTTCGCACAGATCGTGCGCGCAGGGGTCGGAATCGGTGGCTCACGGCCCGAGGTGCAACTCAACGCGGACGAGCTGGCGCAGATCACCCAGCCGGTGCAGTTCGTCTGGGGCGACCACGACCCGTTCGGGTCGCCGTCGGTCGGCGCCAGAGCGGCGCAGATCATCCCGGACGCGGAGTTCAACCGCGTTCCGACGGGTCACGGGCCCTGGTTCTCCGAGGCTGAGACCGTGGGAGCGCTGGTGGACAGGTTCCTTCGCGAGCACACCAACGCCCCTGGTCCCAGGACCGATACCGACCGGACCGATATCGACCGAAGGAGGCACACGATGACCACCGGATCGAAGACCACACCGCCGCGCACGACAACCACCAGGTCAGCCGAGTACCGGGGCAACCCTGCTGAGCTCTACGAGAAGCACTTCGTGCCCGCCATCGGGTTGCCGTTCGCCACGCCAGTGGTCGACGCAGCCAACCTCGAAGTTGGCGAGCAGGTCCTCGACGTGGCCTGCGGCACCGGTGTAGCGGCACGTCTCGCAGCCGAACGCGTCGGGCCCTCCGGCGCGGTGACCGGCATCGATGGCCACCCGCAGATGCTGGAGGTGGCTCGACAGACGGTTCCACACAGCGGATCGAGCCCAACAGCGCCGATCGAGTGGCGTGAAGCCAGCGCCGAGGGACTGCCTTTCGCCGATTCGAGCTTCGACGCGGTGCTGTGTTCTCTCAGCCTGCAGTTCTTCGCCGACAAGCCTGCTGCCATCCGCGAGATGCGTCGGGTCCTGAGGCCCGGTGGACGGCTCTCGATCGGGGTGCCGGGGCCCACTCCACCGATGTTCGAGGTTCTCCACGACGTGCTGGCGGACCACCTCGGCGCCGAAGCTGCCGGGTTCGTGCACGCGGTGTTCTCTCTGCATGAACCCGACCGCCTGCGTGAGCTGCTCTCACACGCAGAGCTCACCGGCACCGAGGTCCATCAGAGCTCCATACCGCTTCGGCTCGATGAACCGGCGGACTTCTTCTGGCAATACATGTTGAGCACCCCGCTGGCGGTCGCTGTCGCCGATCTCGACGAGAGGGACCGAGTCACGCTGGAGCGCGACGTTGTGACCCGGTGGCAGCCATTCGTCACCGAACGCCGGTTGGTGACCGACGTCGGGTTCATCCTCGCGACGCCCACCGCTCCCTGAGCTGAACTGCTCGGTATCATCCCTTCCCGTAGGCGTTGACGAGACGCTCAACGCCTACCGGAGACGCCTGGACAAGGTGGCCGGCCATACCACCCGGCGAACGCGCCCGGCCGCTTCGATGTCTCGGAACATCCCGAGGCAGGCCGTCACCTGGTCCGTGCGCTCCGGCCGATGGTGCTGGACCGTTCAGACCCGCACCACCTTTCCGGTAACGCGACGGAGGATCCGCACGGTGAGCGACGACGGACCACTCGGGGTTCCTGAGGGTGCCCTGGTCAACCAGGAGGAGTGGGAACGGTTCGTCGAGCAGGCGTCGCGAGCGCACTTCCGCGGGTTGATCCGGGTTCTCAGCCACCTACCATCCGCCCCGCGCTGCGAGGCCTGCGGTTCACCCTTCGGAGGCATCGGAGGGCGAATCATGCGAGCGACGGGAAAGGGTCCTTCCAGGAAGAACCCGCGGTGGTGCGCGGGTTGCTTCGAGCTCGCTCCGCCGGGAGGATTCACCGGGAACATCGGGGTCCTTTTCGTCGATGTTCGGGGGTCGACCGCAATGACCGAGCGCGTCGGTCCCACCGAGATGGCCGCGACCCTCAATCGGTTCTACGAACGCGTCACCCGCGTGGTCGTGCAGCACGGTCTGATCGACAAGCTGATCGGCGACGAGGTGATGGGGATCTACCTTCCACCGTTCTCTCCCCGTGGCCGGTTCACCCAGACGCTGGTTTCGGACGCGCTCGACATCCTCGAGTCGGTCGGCTACGGAACCGCCGACGGCCCGGTCCTCGACGTAGGCATCGGCCTCGACGTCGGGGTGGCCTATGTCGGTCACGTCGGACAGGGGGAGATCAGCGACTTCACAGTCATCGGCGACGTCGTCAACACCGCTTCGCGACTCCAGTCGAAGGCAGGCGCAGGCGAGGTCGTCATGCCCGAGACAGTGGCCGAGTCAGCAGACCTGGACCAAGGCCGCGGCCACCGCGATGAGTACGTGCTCAAGGGCAAGGCCAACCCCGTCGCCGCCCGCGTGATCCGGGTCGATACCTAGATCTCTTGAGGGTCGCGGTCGCTGAGCCCGAAGGCCTACGTTGTGTGTCCGAAGCCAGTGTGGGACGTCGACCGTAGGTTTTCGATAGAGGTCAGCGTCGACAGTGGTCGTTGCGCCAGATCGTCGGCGCGTCGCCGGAGTGGCGTTTGAAAGCCCTGCTGAACGCCTCTTCGGAGTCGTAGCCGATCCGGTGTGCGATCTCCGCGACGGTGAGGTCGGTTCCACCGAGCAGCTCGCGGGCGCGGTGCATGCGCCAGTCGGCCAGGTACCGGATCGGCGCACGACCGAGGACCTGGCGGAAGCGCTCATCGAGGACCGAGCGCGACACCGCAGCGTGCCTGGCGAGCTCGTCGACGGTCCAACGGTGCTGCGGAGCACGGTGGATCTCCGCCAGGGCCGGAGCCAGCACCGGATCGCCCAGTGCTGCGATCCAACCGTGTTCCACCGCTGGCGCACTGGCGAGATGGGTCCTCAGGACCTCGACCAGCAGGGCCTCCGCGATCCGCGTGGAGGGCGACTCGGCCGGCAGTGCAGCCGCACCCTCGCCGAGCGCATAGTCGATGCTCGAGTTGACCCATGCGGATGCCGCTGCGTCCTTCGGGTGGACCACCAACACCGGTGGCAGCGCCCGCATGGACGGATCGAACAACGGGTGCTCGGAGTGCAGGTACCCGCAGACCAGATCGGTGCGGTCCCCGCCGGTTCCGTGGCGCACCACCGGCAGGGTGTCCCATGGCGGCGGGTCGAACAACGAGGCGATCTCCACCAGTTCGGTCTCCTGGGTGCCGCCGACGCGGTGTTGGTCACCGTAGGGCAGCACCACGACATCTCCGCGGCTCGCCCAGTACCGATCCCTGCCGCCGACGCTCACCCAGCAGGTGCCCGCAGCGACCACGTGGAACATGATGAGCCGCTGAGCGCCCGGTCGCAGCATCGCCGCCATCTCACCGGCCGGCGGTGACTCGTACGCCCATGCCTCGGTGAACTCCGAGCGGAAGAAGATCGCGCCCTCCAAGCGGAGATCCTCGAGGACCTCGCGCAGCGGAGCGACCGCCGT
>CAYVYG010000253.1:0-5386 GCA_964454385.1 uncultured Microthrixaceae bacterium | reverse complement strand
CGAGGGGTGAAAGTACGGATCGGCGCCCTGGAGCCGTCCGCCAGCTCGAACTGGTTGCCCGTCCACTGCGGTATCTCCAACTCGCCGTCCGCTGCGGGCAGCAACAGGCGCACCGACGCCGCAGGCTCGTCGGTCCGCCATCCCTGCAACTCCCGCCCGCCGAGAACGAGCCGCCGCATACGGGGTGTGAGATCCTCGACGCTGCGCACCGTCGCCCGCCGGAACGGCGGCGGCTCGCGGCGCGTCGGAACCTCGGGGGCAGGAACGGCATCGCTCATGGCCCCGACTCTCCCATGGAAATCCGCTCGCCGGCAGTCAGGCTGCACACCGAGGTGTGAGTCCGATGGTGCTCCCCCACTCCGAGGCGACGTCGTGAGGTCTGCACCCACTATGGGGATCAGGTTCCCAGCAGCTTTGCCTTCTCCGCGGCGAACTCCTCGTCGGTGAGCACGCCGTCGGAGTGCAACCGGCCGAGACGCTCCAACTGATCGATCTCGGATTCACCACCCGCCGATGCCGCCGATGCTGGAGCAGCCGGTGCCGGAGCCGGTTGTGCCGGTGCGACCTGTTGTTCGTAGGCGGCTTCGCGCTGCGCGTAGATGTTCGCGTCCCTGTCCGCGTACTTCTCGGCCTGGCGGCGCTGGACCCGCCCGCTGACCGCGGTGGCGGTACCCGCGATCACCGCCGTCCGAGCCACTCCCCTCAGTAGTCCTGGCATGATCTGCTCACTTTCCGCTGTGTTCGAGCTCGTCGAGTGCGTCCATGAGATCCTGGGCCGGTACCCGGGTCGTTGCGATCATCTCGCCGCCCGAGCGGCGGGCAGCTGCCACGAACGGCACGGCCCATGAGTTCTCGTAGACGATCAGAGCGGCCACTGTACCCGGCTCCATGGCGTCCGCCGCGAGTTCCAGGTCCTGCTCACCCAGAAGCCCTGACTGCGCGCCGCTGAACCGGGAGAACGCCCCTCCCATGGTGATCTCGAGAGCATCGAACGAACCGTCGGTGCCCTTGTCGAGGATCGCCAGGTCGTACAGCCGTATGGTGCCGGCATCCAGCAGATCCGCGAGGGCCTCGGCCGGCCCATCGAGTGGACCATCACCGGGGAACTCGATCAGCACGAAGTCGATCGGGCCGTGCACATCGTCGCCGTGGGTGCTGTCGTCTGCCATCGTCGGTTTGCTCCTGTAGGTGAACTGCGAGTTGGACGACCCAAGCTGCTGGGCGAGCACCACTCTCGCCGACAACGCTGGCTGTGTCGTCACCCGATACGGGTGAATGGACTTCGAACGGATCCACCGCCTGCGCCTGCGTGACCTGACATAGGTCGCACCGGTCCCAGGCCCCGACAGGCGTTCGAACTGGCCGGATCACTCGGGGTCGCGCAGCACCTCGACCATGCGGTCGGTCGCGGCGGCCTGCTCCCATGCCAGACGCGCCATCCAGAACCGCAGGAACTGGGCGATCGAGTAGCGCAGGAACATCGCCGCTCCCACCACCGCGAGGGTCAGGCCGAATATGGCGATCACGATCGCGTCGCGCTGCTGCAGCGCGTTGGTGGTGCCGTGGCTGATCGGGTAGGCGACGATGCCGACGATCAGGCCGATCACCATCACGATGATCCCCACGCGCAACAGGATGCGGTCCCGCGAGCTCGCGGTGTCGGGCAGGCGCATGCCTTCGATCTCGGTCTTGAACTGCTCTACCCGGTCGGGGTTCTGGAGCATCGGGTTGTCCTCCTGGGCTTCGTTGGTCCGTCCTACCTCGGAGCGTCTGGGCGCGCCTACGCGCCCAGGTATGCCTCCGACAGACTGGATTCGATCTCTTGCGGGCTGCCCGTGTGCACGACGTGGCCGTGCACCATCACGTTGGCGACATGGGCGACGTTCATCACAATGCGGGCGAACTGCTCGACGATGAGCACCGAGGTGCCCTCGGCAGCGACCTTACCGACCGTCGCGTACAGCTCTTCCACCACCAGGGGCGCGAGCCCCATCGAGAGCTCATCGAGCACCAACAGGGCGGGTTCGGTCGCGAGGCCGCGCGCCATCGCGAGCATCTGCTGCTGGCCACCCGACATCGTGCCGCTGGTCTGGTCCATCAGCTTGGCGAGCTGGGGGAAGCTCGCCACCGCGCGCTCCTCGACGACAGCCCGGTCCTGACCCCGGTGCGTCGCCATCCAGAGGTTCTCACGCACGGTGAGGTTGGGGAAGATCCCCCGGCCCTCCGGTATGAGGCAGAGACCACGGCGGGCGAGTGCGTCGGCGCGGGCACCGTTGATCCGGCGACCGGCCACGATCACGTCGCCGGCGGTGGCGGGCAGCAGGCCCGCAAGCACCTTCAGCGTTGTCGACTTGCCGGCGCCGTTCGGTCCCAGGATCGCGACCACCTGCCCGGCCAGCACGGTCAGGTCCACTCCGTGCAGCACGTCGATCCCGTCGTAGCCTGCGCGCACACCCCGCATCTCGACCAGAGCCGGTTCGGTCATGGGATCCTCGACTTCTTCGTGCCGAGGTAAGCCTCGAGCACGAGTGGGTCGGACTGCACCTCGTGGGGTGGACCACTGGCGAGGATCCGCCCGAGGTCCAACACGTGAACCGAGTTGCAGACCTCCATCACCAGCGACATGTCGTGTTCCACCAACAGGATCGTGGTCCCTTCGGCCGCGAGGTCCACCAACAGCTCACCGAAGCGCGTCGTCTCGGTCTCGTCCTGGCCCGAAGCCGGTTCGTCCAACAACAACACTCGTGGTCGACAAGCGAGTGCCCGGCCCAGCTCGACGAGACGCCCCTGACCGGTGGGGATCACCGTCACCCGTTCACCTGCGACATCCCGCAACCCAACCCGGTCGATGATCTCCTCGGTCATGGTCGCCGGGTTGCGGCCATGGCGCGACCAGCGGTGGTGGATGTCCGCGGCCACCCGGATGTTCTCGCGCACGGTCAGCATCGTGAACAGCTCGAGCTGTTGGAACGTGCGGGCCAGGCCGGCGCGCGCCCGTTGGTGCAGGGGCCGGTCCGTGAGATCGACCCCATCGAGGGTGACGCGACCCTCCGAGGGGGTCACGAGTCCTGTGATGGCGTTGAACATGGTCGTCTTGCCGGCACCGTTGGGGCCGATGAGCCCCGTGATCTCGCCTTCGGGCGCGGAGATGGAGGCTCTGTCGAGTGCCCGGTGCACCCCGAAGGTGACCAGCACGTCGGTGACCTCAAGCACCGCCACGGGATGCCCCCTCGGCCACGCTGCTCATCGCATCGCCATCCACACGGCTATCCGCACGGCGCTTCCCACGGCCCTCGCCACTGCCGCTGCCGCTGCGACGGTAGGTAGCGGTCGCACGCCGGCCGGTCGCTACCGGTCGCGCGGGTAGGAACGCGACACCGTCGCGGACCGCGCCGTCGAACGCGAGGACCTCGTTCATGGCCGACAGGTCCGCCGTGCTCCAATGCGAGGTCACGCCCGCCCACTCGAGATCACCATCGGCGGGCTCCCGGAGGTCGAGCTCATCAGCGGTGGGGGCCTCGGCGACGCGGACCCGTAGCGCGGCCACGATCAGCGCGACCACCACCGACGCCGCCAACAACCCCACGAACGCCCAGTTCCCGATCACACCCCCGAGACGGATCACATAGGAACCAGCCATCGCCGCGAGCATCGCTGCGAGCACGGGTGGGTCGTCCCGCAGGGGTGCGACACCTCGCGACATGAGCGGCACCACACCGCTCGGGTTGCGACCGAGGCCGATGCCGGTCAGACCCGGGGTCACGGTGTTGATCTTCGCGAACAGCGGCCCGAACCCCGAGGTCAACGGGATCAGCCCGAACAGCGAGACCCCGGCGAAGAGGGCTCCGCCGACCAGCCCGGCTCCGCCGACGACGACCAGGATGAAAATCGGAAGCCCCGTCAACAGGTCGTAGCGCGCTGGTGCGACCGTTCCCAGTTGCATGCCGTAGAGAGCACCACCCAACCCGGCTATCGCCGCGGCCAGGGTGAACACACCGATGCGCGGCCACAACAGGTTGAGCCCGAAGGTGGCGCACGCCGCTTCGCTGTCGCGCATCGCGACGAGCTGGCGCCCGTAGCGACTCCAACGCAACGCGGCCACTGCCACCGCCACCAGCGCGAACGCCGTCGCCGACAACAGGAGTTGCCGCGCGGGGGTGTCGAAGCTGAACCCGAACACCGACAGAGCATCGATGCTCGTGCTGTTCAACTCGAACAGGCTGATGTGCAACGGGCCCAGGTCGAAATCGGGCAGGTTGAAGATCCAACGGTCCATTGCCACCGCGAACGCGGCGGTCGCGAGCGCGAGATAGATGCCCGACAGGCGCATCAGCGGCAGCGCCACCAGGGCACCGACAGCGGCCGCGAAGACCATCGCCAACACGAGCCCCAACGGTGAGCCACCCACCCCGTGGTGGGCGACCGCGATCGCGCCGATGCCACCGAAGGTGAGCTGCGCGAGGGAGATCTGGCCCGCGAAGCCGACCAGCGGAACGAGTGACAGCGCCACGATCCCGAGCGGGAAGATGGCGCCGTAGGTGATCAGGCTGCCGTCGTCCATGGTCGTCACCATGACGATCGCCACGGCCACCACGCTGATCGCGAGCGCGGCGATCCCGGTGCGCGACGGCGACGGGAAGTACTCCCGCAGCTGGGTCCGGGTGCGCAGGCGCGGGTTGGGCACGAACAACAGCGCGAGGAACAGGATCACCACCGCGGCGGCCGGGCGGAACCCCGCCAGGTAGCGGTTGTCACCGGGCAGGTAGGCACCCAGGTAGCCCTCGGTGAGCCCGATCACGAGCGCGCCGAGGAAGGTGAGCGGCAACGAGCGCAGGCGACCGAAGATCGCCGCCGCGTACGCGTTGATTATCAGCAACGACAACGATCCGGCCTCGAGCGACAACGACGGCGCGATCAGGATCCCTCCCACCGCCGCGAGCGAGGCGCCCACCGCCCAGCTGAACAGCGCGATCCGGTCGGGCCGGGCCCCGTTGAGCAACGTGAGCGACCGGTCATCGACGTTGGCCCGCATCGAGATGCCCATCCGGGTGCGGTAGAGCAACCAGCGCAGACCGAGCGCGACCACGATCGCGACCACGATCGTGATGGCCTCGTGGTAGGTGATCGTGGTGACCCCCAGATCGATGCTCTCACCCTGGAAGAAGGTGCTCATCGGTCTGCTCTGACCCGGTTCCCAGATCAGGTTGGCGAGCCCGATCAGCCCCACCAGCAAGCTGATCGAGACCACCAGCTTGGTGGCCTCACTGGTACCTGAGAGGCCGCGCATGATCCCGCGTTCGAGCAACAACCCGAACGCAGGTCCGAGCACCGCGACCACGACCACCACCGCGACCGGGGTGGGCCATCCCCAGTCGAAGCGCAACTG
>CAYVYG010000252.1:0-5388 GCA_964454385.1 uncultured Microthrixaceae bacterium | reverse complement strand
CGGGCACCCGGGTGCTTCGCACCCGCGGGTGCGGGCGTCTATCTGCCGGTGGTGATGTAGTCGTGGAGGGCTTCGGCCTCTTCCTCGAGCTCGTTCACACGGTGCTTGACCACGTCACCGATCGAGATGATCCCGCCGAGCGC
The DNA here is from genome assembly GCA_964454385.1 of uncultured Microthrixaceae bacterium. GTDB lineage: Bacteria > Actinomycetota > Acidimicrobiia > Acidimicrobiales > Microtrichaceae > JAMLGJ01. The sequence goes on along the minus strand of CAYVYG010000252.1, from coordinate 5,245 downwards.
GCCGTCCACCACCACCGGCACGTGTCGCATCCGGTGCTCGGTCATCACCCGCATCAGGTCGTCGCACCGGTCCGAGAGGGAGCAGGTCCGCACCTCGGCCGACATCACCTGCGAGACCGGTTCGTCGAGCGCCTGGGCGCCCTTCTCGGCGAGTCGGCGCACGACGTCGCGCTCGGAGATGATCCCCTCTATGGACCTGCCGTCCATCGACACGACCAATGCCCCCACACCCCGTAGGCGGAGCTCGCCCGCTGCCTCGGCGAGGGTCGCGGAAGCGTTGATGGTGGCGACGTTCGATCCCTTGTTCTCGAGAATCGTGGCGACTCTCATGGCGCACCCCCCGGTGCTAGCTGGGCCGGTTTGTCGAACACGCTCCCCGATGAACGATCCGTACCCACAAGGATAGGTCACCGAGGACCGGTTGTGGCGTCGTTCACGCCGCTGTCGGTGATCTGTCCACTCGCAGGCGGCGCTGCGCCGGTGCCGGCGGCATCCTCGGGCAGGGCATCGCTCGACGGGTCCGATCCCTGGCCGCTCCGGGCCTCCGCTTCGGTGCGCCCGATGGTCCCATAGGCGCTGATGGCATCGAAGCACTCGCCCTCGACGCCTTTCATCGAGAGCACCCTGCGCACCGATTCCTCCGCCTGGGCTGCGGGGATGCGACCCTGCTCGATCGCCTCGGTGAGGCGGTCGTGGGCATCGCTGATCACGTCGGTTCCCGACAACAGCGCGATGTCCGCCCCTGCGGCTATCGCTGCTTCCGCTGCGTCGGCCTGGGTCATCTGGTTGACCACCGCACCCATTCCCAGCGAGTCGGTGATGACGACTCCGTCGAAGCCCTCCTCGCCCCGCAGTTCACCTGTGATCGCCGAACGTGACAAGGAGGCCGGTTGGCCGCGATCGGTGAGACCCGGGACCTCGACGTGGGCCACCATGACCGCCACGGGACTCGTCTCGATCAGGGGCTCGAACGCTCTCAGGTCACGGCTGCGGATCTCCTCGATCGGTGCCAGCACCGGGAGCGTCTCGTGGGGATCGCTGTCGACGCCGCCGAGGCCCGGCCAGTGCTTGACCACCGGGGTCACGCCGGCCGAGGAGATCCCGGCTGCCACAGCAGTCGCGTAGGTCGCCACGATGGCGGGGTCATCGGAGAAGGTCCGGTCCTCGAGGATCTCGTCGTTGCGAAGGTCCGCAACCGGCGCGAAGTCCATCGTCACCCCTACCTCCGCCATGCGTTGGGAGTGGTCCGCCATCAGCGTCTCCACCTCGGAGGGATCCATGGATGCCATCTCGGTCGCGGAGGGGAGCCGTCCGGCGGAGTAGCGCAGCCGTTGCACCGGACCGCCTTCCTCGTCGACCGCCACCGTGGCGGGCAACGGGAGATCGGCGGTCACCTCGGCGATCGCATCGCCCACGTCGCTTCGCTGCTCACCCTTGAGTCCGAACCCTCCGATCAAGGCGTTCGAGAGGCCTTCGGCGGCGTGGGAGGGATCGTTCACCATCACCATCAGGAGCTGTGAAGCCTGGGCCGCGCTCGGAAGCGTAGCCGCGCAGTCGGGCGCCTCGGTGGTCGAAGTGGTGCTGGCGGTGGACGTGGTCGATGTCTCCTCGGCGACCTGTTGCGAGGAGGTGCCTGCGCAGGCTCCCGACAAGAAGGCGGAACCCGCCGTAGCCAGCATCGCGAGGGCCCGCAGGCCGGATACCCGCCAGGGGGGACACGCGCTGCGTGGACGGATCCCACGACCGGGTCGGCGTCGTTCCGACCGCGCGCCGTTGGCGGCAGCTACGCGCATCACCGCAACCTACCGGCGCCCGGTGCCGCGTCGGAAGTCGTCGGGACCAGCCGTCCCTGCGACGTCGGTCCGCTCCACTGGTCCGTTCGGCCCTTCGCGGTCCGACCCCCGACCATTGTGGTGATTTCTCCCTACAATTGGCTGTTCGAGACGGGAGAAGACGTGCCAGAGCAAGACCCCCCCGACACCGCGGACCCGCTGGGATCGTCCGCGCGGTCCGACCCGGTACCCGCGGATGGTGCGGCGGATCGAGTCACCGGTGAGGATGCGTCGGCGGGTGAGTCACTGCTCGTCCACACTCCCTTCGCTGTCGTGGGTGTCGACCGGCACGGGTTCGTGCGCTCGGTGTCCGGTGCGATGCGCGACGTCCTGGGGATGCCGGCCGAGAACTACCTGGGCACTCGTTGGTTGCACGCGGTGCATCCTGACGACGTCGGTGGTGCGATGGACGCTCTCGGGGAGCTGATCGATGTGCCCGACGGCTCGCGCCGCACGGTGATGATCCGGCTGCGCGCCGAGCGTGAGGACGAATGCCCGGGTGGCACTGGCGCTGATCCCGGCGGTACCGGGTCCGTGAACTGGGTGGCCGTGGAGGCAGAGGTCACCCGAATGATCGACACGGGCCCGGGTCTGTTCGTAGCGGCGTTCCGAGCGATCTCTGACTTCGATGACCGACCGCATCGCGTGGAGGCCTTCCTGCGCTCGATGATCGACGTTCCCCTCGATGCGCTGATCGTGATGGACGACACGGGCCGTGCCCTGTGGGCGAGCGCTTCCGCTGCCGGCCACCCGCACTCGACCCGCAGCGACATAACGGGTCTGCTGGCAGTGGACGTGCTGCATCCAGCGGACGTCGCCGCGGTCGATGCCGCACGTGAGCGGGTCAGCCTCGGCGAAGGACCGCTGTCGGTGGAGGGGCGGATGAGGAGCCCGGGCGGCTCGTGGCACTGGATGCGAATACGGATCTCCGACCTGCGCGACGTCGAGGGGGTGGGTGGTCTGGTGGCCGTCGTGTCGGACGTGAACGAGGAGGTCGAGGCGCGCATCGCGATGGCGAGGTTCGCGTCGGTGTTCGACACGACCGACGACCTGATGGTTCTCACCGATCCCGACGGCGTGATCGTGCACGCCAACCGTGCGGCGATGGAGTTCTTCGGCGGCAAGCTGGATGATCTGGCTCAGCGCGATGACCTGATCGAGGTGCTCGTAGCGGTGGAGGACGCTCTGGCCGAGCGCGGCCCGCAGCGCTGGGTCGGCGAGGTGAGCATGCGCGGCGCCGACGGCGAGCTCCGGCCGTTCTCGCTCGAGGTGCTGGCACACCATGACGATGATGGAGCGCTCGGCTTCGTGTCGGCCACCGCGCGTGACATCAGCGAACGCATGGCACTGCAGGCCCAGTTGGAGCGCCAGGTGAACCACGATCCACTCACGGGTCTGCCCAATCGGGCGCTGCTGTTCGATCGCATCCACCGGGCCTCGGGCAACCTCGGCGTCGAATCGGATCACCACATGGCGCTGTTGTTCATAGACCTCGATCACTTCAAGTCGATCAACGACAACCTCGGACACTCGGTCGGCGACCAGCTGCTGAGCGCGATCTCCCGCCGCGTGCGCACCGTGGTTCGTCCCGGGGACCTGGTCGGCCGCTTCGGTGGCGACGAGTTCGTGGTGCTGTGCGAACAGGTCGAGTCCCTCGATGCCGCCACGGCGGTTGCGGCTCGGATCGCAGCCACCCTCGAAGCACCGTTCCGCGTCGAGAGCCACGACATCACGGTCGGGGTGTCGATCGGAATCGCCTTCGCCGACCAGCCAGCGGATGCCGAGGCCATCCTGCGCGACGCGGATGCCGCGATGTACCGCGCCAAGTCCGGTGGTCGTGGACAGTGGGTGGTGTTCGACGAGGAGCTGCGACGCACCGCCGCGGCCCGCTCAGAGCTGGAGTCTGATCTGCGCCGGACGCACCCAGCGAAGGACATGGAGCTCCACTACCAACCGATCGTCGCGTGCGACACCCATGTCGTCACGGGCGTCGAGGCGCTGCTCCGCTGGAGGCGCAACGGCGAGTTGGTGCCACCAGGGACCTTCATGCAGGTCGCCGAGGAGACGGGTCTGATCACCTCGATCGGTGAGTGGGTGGTGCGCGAAGCCTGTTCGCAACTCGCGCGCTGGCGCGGACGCAGCGGCTGGGAGCACCTCCGGGTGGGTGTGAACGTGTCGGCCCGCCAGGTCCAGCGTGCCGGGTTCGCGGCCATGGTCAAGTCCGCCCTCGACGACGCCGGGGTCGATCCCGGCTCGCTGGGGATCGAGGTGACAGAGACCGTCCTGGTGAACGACGAGCTGACCGCGGCGGGGGTGCTGGCGGAGCTGCGCGGCCTGGGTCTCAGCGTGGCGATCGATGACTTCGGAACCGGCTACTCGTCGCTCACCTACCTGCACCGGCTCCCGGTGGATGTCGTCAAGCTCGATCGTTCGTTCGTCGAGGGGATCCATCGCGACGACCAGAAGCGTTCGATCGTGGAGGCCGTGGTCAACCTCTGCGGGGCGCTGGGGCTCACCTCGGTCGCCGAGGGGGTCGAGACGCAGACCGAACTGGAGGTCCTCACCGGGCTCGGCTGCACCTCCGCACAGGGCAACCTGTTGTCGGTCCCCCTGCCGGTCGGGGAGCTGGAGGCGGCACTTCTGACGCGGTCCTCGGAGCTGGTGATACGCGACCGCTCCCTTCCGCGGGGTGTCTGACTCAACCGTTCCCGATGATCGTGTCCACCTGGCCGACAGAGATCCCGAACACAGAGGTGGAGAACAATCCGTCGAGGGGTAGCCACGCACCGCCGTCCACGCGGTAGCGCCCCTGCCATTCGAGCGACCCGTAGCCGTGCCAGACGTCCCTGCGCGGGAAGCCGGTGACGTGATCGAAGATCAGCACACAGGCGCCGTCGGCAGCTGCCTGTGCCCTCACCGAATCCGACGAACCAGGGTCGTAGGGGGTGCCGAAACCGTTACAGCGCCGGATGGTTCCGGCGCTGTGGGGCTCGCCGCTGAAGAGCTCCAGGTGATCCGGCACGGCTTCCACCTCGACGGTGCGGCCACCGTAGGGAACGATCTCGCTCACCGTGGCGGGAGGTTCGGTGGAGAAGAACACGGGCTCTCCGACGATCGTCGCGCTCCTGACCCCGGCAGGACCAGAGCGCGGTGGGGGAGAGATCCGCAGCACCGGTGGGGGGAGCCTCGTGGTGTGGCGCAGCCGGTGCCCTGCGAGGACCGACGCCCCGAGCACCGCGGTGGTCGCGGTCCGGGGCCTCACGCTCATGGTGTCCGCTACGCCGTCGCAGATGCGCACGGTCAGCTCCCAGTAGGTGACGACCGGCTCGGTGGGAATCGGGAGAGTCGTGGTGGTCGTCGGTGTCGTGGTGGCTGGTGTCGAGGTGGCTGGTGTCGTGGTGGCTGGTGTCGAG
>CAYVYG010000251.1:0-5397 GCA_964454385.1 uncultured Microthrixaceae bacterium | reverse complement strand
GGATGTTCGATCGCGCCGAACATCATCGTCACGTTGGAGCGCAACCCGACCTCGTGGGCGACCCGGTGGGCCTCCAACCACTCATCGGTGCTGATCTTGTCGGGACACAACACCGCGCGGACCTCGTCGTCGAGGATCTCCGCAGCGGTTCCGGGCAGCGTGCGCAGTCCGGCGTCCGCGAGGCGGTGCAGGTAGTCCCGAAGCGGCTCACCGAGCCGCTTAGCGCCCTCGGTCACCTCGAGCGCGGTGAACCCGTGGATGTGGATGCCCGGCGCAGCATCGGATACCGCACGGGTCACCTCGAGGTAGTAGTCGCCGTCGAAGTCCGGGTGGATCCCTCCCTGGAGGCACACCTCGGTGGCGCCCAGAGCCTGGGCCTCGGCCGCACGTGCCGCGATGTCGTCGAGGGTCAACAGGTACGGGTTGCCCCGCAGGTTCAGGCTCAGCGGTCCCTTTGAGAACCCGCAGAAACGGCACTTGAAGGTGCACACGTTGGTGTAGTTGATGTTCCGGTTCGCGACCCAGGTCACATCGGCACCCACGGCCGACTCTCGCAGCGCGTCGGCCACCGCCGCGACCGCGCGCACCTCCGTCCCACGCGCCCCGAAAAGGGTGACGATCTCGGCCTCACCGATCTCCTGGCCGTCCCTCACGCCCTCCAACACCTCGTGGACCGGGCCCCGTCGGACGCCGCCCGAGGGCAGGTGCGCTGCAACGAGCACCGGTGGCCTGCGGGGCGCGCCCGAGTACCACTGGGTGGTGCGCTCACCGATCTGCACGACCTCCGCCCCGTCTGATGATGCCTGCGGGGTTGTCTCGGCCCGTTGAGGGAATACTGCGCCGGGATCGTCACGGGCAAGCCCCTCGGAGTCGCTGCGGTCCGCGACGGCGAAGTGCAGCGAGTCGCGCAACCAGCGTCGTGGATCGCGCGCGAACTCCGGGTATACGGTGAGCCTTGGCGCGAGCGCGAACCCCCTGGCCTCGGTCACCTCGGCGAGGCGTTTCTGTGCCGGCCACGGTCTCTCGGGGTTGACGTGGTCCGCGGTGACAGGCGAGACGCCGCCCCAGTCGTCGATGCCGGCGTCCAGGAGCGCTCCGAAGTCCTCCGAGAGGTTCGGCGGCGCCTGGAGGTGGACCTCCGGTGGCAACATGACGCGTGCCAGCGAGATCGCGTCGAGGAAATCGGTGCGCGGACAAGCCGGCTCATCCGCCATGGCGGTGCCCGCCTTGGGGAGGAAGTTCTGCACGATCACCTCCTGGATGTGGCCGTGGCGGCGCTGGGAGGCGGCGATGGCGGCGAGCGCTTCGGCCCGGTCCCGCCGGTCCTCCCCGATGCCCACCAGGATGCCGGTGGTGAACGGGATGCCCAGGCGACCCGCATCCTCCAGCGTGGACAGCCGCCGCTGCGGATCCTTGTCCGGAGCGCCGCGATGACAGCTCAGGTCCTCCCGCAGGGTCTCGACCATCATTCCCTGGGACGCAGCCACCTCCGCCAGGAGCGACAAAGCGGTGGCGTCGATGGCCCCGGGGTTCGCGTGCGGCAACAGCCCGGTCTCCTCCCGGACGACGCGGGCGGCCTCGGCCAGGTACTCCACAGTCGAGTCATAACCGTGGGCCCGCAACCACCGCCTGGCCACCTCGTAGCGTTCCTCGGGTGCCTCACCCAGCGTGAAGAGGGCTTCGTGGCATCCCGCCCGGGCTCCCCGGCGCGCGATGGCGAGCACCTCGTCGATCGAGAGGTACGCAGCATCGAGGCGCGCGGGCGGTTGGGCGAAGGTGCAGTAGCCACAACGGTCCCGGCAGAGCTTGGTGAGCGGGATGAACACCTTGGGGGAGTAGGTGACCCTCGTTCCGAAGGACCGGTCCCTCACCCCGCGGGCGGTCTCGGCCAGGTCCCGGCCGCTCAGTTCCAACACTGCATCGATCTCCGGCACTGCACCGACCGACCCGCCGACGGCGGTGCCATCGACCGGCTCGTCGATCGGTTCGGCATCCACCGGCTCGGCGGGGTCGGCATGCATCTCGTTCACCTGGCGCTCCTGGTGTCGGGTCCGGTCGTGGGGGTGGATCCGGGCCCGGGCCGGCCGGCGATCTCGGTCGGCCCGAAGTCCGATCCGCAGTGCTCGCAGTGGAAGTCGAGGTCGACTTCGTTGCCGCAGGGTTCGTGCACGAGCACCGTCGGTGGAGCGCCGTCGCTGAGCCAACGGTCGCCCCACTTCATCAATCCGACCAGCACCGGTGAGAGCTCGCGACCCATGTCGGTGAGGCGGTACTCGAAGCGCGCCGGGTGGTCCATGTAGCGCCGCCTCTGCAGGATCTGTGCGTCCACGAGCCTGTTGAGCCGGTCCGAGAGCACCGCTCTGGGGATGCCCAGGTCCCGGCGGATCTCCTCGAAGCGCCGGATCCCTTTGAAGGTGTCACGCAGGATCAGGATCGTCCAGCGGTCCCCGATCACCTCGAGTGCCCTGGCTATCGAGCAAGCCTGGTCACCGGAGTGCTCCGCTGAGCCGGTGGCTCCCGACCGGCCGTCGGGCGCAGACGACCCGAGTTGTGGTGGGGGCATCTCGTCCAGCTGCACGGCCGGGCACCCTAACACGGTTCACAATCCGAACCGTGTTGGTTCGGATCGTGAACCTGGGCCGGGTGGTCGGCGGCCAGCTCAGGCCAGCACGGACATCGCTGTGTCGGCCACCGCGTCCGCGGTGACGCCCAACCGTTCCATCACGACGGATCCCGGAGCCGAGGCGCCGAACCGGTCGATCCCCACGCTGGCATCGGCCCAGCGCTGCCAACCGGTGGTCACCCCGGCTTCCACCGACACCACCGGCACATCCGGGGGGAGCACCTCGTCGCGGTAGGCAGAGGTCTGCGCCTCGAAGCGCTCCCAACTGGGCATCGACACCACCGACACCGCGACCCCCTGGCTCCGCAGCTTCGAGGCGGCATCGACAGCGACCGCGACCTCGGTGCCGGTACCCACCAGCACGACTGCGGGCGCCTCGTCGGAATCGAGTGTGTAGGCACCCTTGGCAACGCCCTGCGGCGCGAGGGTCGCGGTCCCTGCGAGTGTGGGGGTGGACTGCCGGCTGGTGATGATCGCGACCGGGCCGTTGCCTTCGACCGCGAGCCGCCATGCGCCCGCGACCTCGTTGCCGTCGGCAGGACGGATCACCGTGAGGTCCGGGATCAGTCGCAGGGCCATGATCTGCTCCACCGGTTGGTGGGTCGGTCCGTCCTCTCCCACCCCGACGGAATCGTGGCTCCACACGAACACGCACCTGGCGCCGCTGAGGGCTGCCAGACGGACCGGGGGCCGCATGTAGTCCGAGAAGACCAGGAACGTGCCCGAGACCGGCAGAACCCCTCCGTGGAGCGCCGCCCCGACCAGAGCGGACCCCATTGCATGCTCGCGGATCCCGTAGTGGACCTGGCGCCCTGCGCGCGTCGAGCTCTGCAGGGCGTCGGTGTCCGCTAGCTTGGTCCCCGTGTTGCCGGTCAGATCAGCTGACCCGGCGAGGATTCCCGGCACCACCCGGTCGACGGCTGCGAGCACCTCCTGGTGCGACGCACGCGTCGCCTTCGACTCGCCGGGCTCGAAGCTCGGCAACACCTCGGCCCAGTCGGCACCGAGCGGTCGGGACGCGAGGGTGGCGTCCCACTCGGCGGACCGGCCGACCAGCGCGGCGGCGCTGCGCTGTTCCCAGTCCATGCGGGCCGGCGCACCCCTGCGCCCGGCCTCGCGGTAGTGCTCGAGGACCTCCTCGGGCACCCAGAACGGCTCATCGGGGATCCCCATCGCCTCCTTCGCCTCGGTGATGTCCTCGGAGGAGAACGCGAGCCCGTGGGCCGCCGGGTCGTCCAGATGCGTTGGCGAGGGGTACGCGATGTGGCTGCGGAGCACGACCAGGCTGGGGCGTTCCTCTTCGGAACGCGCAGCATGCAGCGCCGCCTCCATCGCATCGAGGTCCTCGGAGGCCTCGCCGAGATCCTGCACGTGCCAGCGGTAGGCCTCGAAGCGCGCCACCACGTCGTCATCGAGGGCCAACTCGGTGGGCCCATCGATCGAGATGTGGTTCTGGTCATAGACGTACACGAGGCGACCGAGGCCCAGGTGACCTGCAAGGGATGCCGCTTCGTGGGAGACGCCCTCCTGCAGGTCACCGTCGGACGCGATGACGTGGATGTGGTGGTCGCACACATCCTCACCGAAGCGCTCGCGCAGGGACTGCTCGGCCAGAGCCATGCCGACCCCGTTGGCGAACCCCTGGCCCAAGGGTCCGGTGGTCACCTCGACGCCGGTGGTGTGCCCGGCCTCGGGATGTCCCGGGGTGAGCGACCCCCATTGCCGGAACGCTTTGAGATCGTCGAGGGTGAGCCCGTAGCCGGTCAGGTAGAGCATCGCGTACTGAAGGATCGAGGCGTGGCCGCAGCTCAGGATGAACCGGTCGCGGTCCGGCCAGTGCGGAGCGCTCGCGTCGTATCGCAGGACGCGGGTGAACAGCACGTGCGCCAGGGGCGCCAGAGCCATCGCGGTGCCCTGGTGACCCGAGGACGCGGCGTGAGGCGCATCCATCGACAACCCGCGGATCACGTTGATCGCGAGTGACTCGAGGTCGTCGGTGCGGGTTTGGTCTGCTGTACCTGTGGAGTGTTCGCTCGGGGTCATCTGATGTCTCTCTGTGGTGGATCGAGGCCGGTCATGCATGCTACCGATCGGCGTGCCCCCGTTCTGATGGCCAGAACCGGCGCGCGAACCGCACTACCGCCGCGCCGGGCCTCATCACCTCGAAGCCCGATGCGCTCGGAGCGAGGATCCCGTCCACGCGGAGGCCGATGAGATCCCCCCCGGCGTCCGCGGCGATCTCCTCGTAGTCGAGGTGCGGGAAGTTCCAGATGAAGTCGCCGGTCAGCATCACCAGGGCCGCCACGGGTTCGCGGCTGTCGGTGTTGCCCACGTGGTGGTGGATCGCATCGGCGAGGTTCTCCGAAGCCGCCCAGTTGCTGCTCACCGATGGCACCAGGGTGGTGCCGATGGGCACGGGCACGGCGGCCTGCAGCCCGAACGGTGATCGCCCCACCGCGATGAGCCTGTCGTCGCCCACCACCGTGAAACCGATCCGCTGGGTCTCCCCGGGGGGGCCGAGGTCCAGGGGCCGGACCAGGGATGCGAGGGCCTCCGCGGCGGGCAACTCGTCGAGAGCCACGATCTGGTCATCGGAGACCGACGTGACAGTCATCTCAGGGCCGATCGCCCGGGTGTCGTTCACCCTCGTCACCCGAGCGTGATCGGCTGGCACCCGCATGCACACGGGCACGCCGCGACGCTCGATGCCACCCAGCACCGACCTGAGACCCGCGCCGGGCGGAACGGGCTCGAGGATCCCCCCGGTCGACGTG
>CAYVYG010000250.1:1435-5507 GCA_964454385.1 uncultured Microthrixaceae bacterium | reverse complement strand
CCTGGTCGCTGTTCGTGCTCGCGGCGCTCGCCCGCGGTGTGTTGGTGGTCCTCACGGTCATCCGCTCGGTGTGCTTCCCCCGGGCGCTGTTCTCCGATGCAACCCACCACGCGCTCGGCTTCGCGAACCTGACCGCGGTTGCGGCCACCGACGTGGTGGGGGTGGCCGCTGCGCTGGTCGCCGGCTGGTGGACCCTCGCCTGGGTGCTGTGGTGGGTGTCGCTTCCGATGTGGGTGGTGCTTCTGTACACCGCGGTCATCGCGGCGGTGCTGCGCGGCGACAAACCCGATCTGCGTCACGGCATCAACGGCACCTGGTTCATGATCACGGTCTCTGGTGAATCGATCGCATCGCTCGCGGCGCTGCTGCTGACCCGCACCACCGATGACACGCTCGCCTTCGTGGCGCTGTGCGTGTTCCTGTTGGGCATCGTGCTGTACCTGATCGTGATGACGATGGTGTTCCTGCGTTGGACCTTCCGCACCGTCGATCCCGCCGAGATCGACCCCCCGGGGTGGATCGCCGCGGGTGCGGTCGCGATCACCGCGCTCGCCGGCGCGGATCTCGTCGACGCAGCCGCGAACCACGAGCGGATCCTGCGGCTGGTCCCCTTCATCGAGGGTCTCACGATGATGGCGTGGGCGACCGCGACGTTCTGGTTCCCCCTGATGATCGCGATCTGGGTCTGGCGGTACCTGATCGAGCGTGTGGCGCTGCGGTACCACCCGTCCATGTGGTCACTGGTGTTCCCACTGGGGATGTACGGGGTAGCGAGCCACGAGATGTTCTCGGTGCTGGGGGTGACCCGTTTCGACTGGCTGCCCGCAGCGACCGTCGTGCTGGCCACGATCGCGTGGACGCTCACCGCCGCGGGGATGGCGGTGCACCTGGTGTCTTCGTGGCGCGACCGCGCAACGCAACAGCCGGCAGGCCGAGGATGAACGAGTCAGTCGCGTGACAGTGGCTCGAAACGTTGGCGTGCGCCTTGGCGGGTCATGCCCAGCTGTGCTCCGATCACACCCCAGGATGCTCCGTCGCGGTGCGCCCGGAGTGCAGCAGCTTCGATGCGGCTGTCGGCTTCTCGACGGGCGGCCGCCGCGGCTCGGAGTTCTTCCAGCGCATCGACGGTTGTGACGACATACTCGGACGCTGCGTCGAACTCATCGACGATGGCTTCGACTTCGGTGTCGGTGAGGTCTCGTGGGTGCGTCGTCGCCTTCATCGTCGGTCACCGCCTGGGTCAACCATGGAGAGGTACTTGGCTCGGGCCGGCATTGCGTGGATCACGTAGTCCTGGTCGTAGGTTTCGATGACACCGACCTCGAGAAGCTCAGCATCCGCGCTCGATCCGATCAACATGGTGAACTCCGGTTGCTCGGGTTGGGTGATGGCTGCGATGGCATTGTTGACCGCATGGCGTATGTCGTCGGAGATCCCGTGCTTGCGAGCACTAGGCCGAATCTCCACCGTGACAAGTGTAGTTGTCGCTCTATGGCGGAACAACGCTCATGTTCGAGCGATCAGGACCCACAGGTGCCTGACTTGGGCGTCCGTGAACGAGTCAGTCGCCCGGCGCGCCCGATCGTGCGTCGACCGGGTTGCGGCGCAGGCCTCCCGGTTCGTCCCGGCGAACCTCCACCCAACCGTCGCGGATGCGGCACTCATAGCTGGGTTGGGGGGCGGTCGCCGGGCCCCTCACGACCTTGCCGTTGCCGAGATCGAAGCGGCTGTGGTGCCACGGGCACTCGATGCAGCCGTCGATCAGCTCACCGTCGCTGAGCGGAGCGCCACGGTGGGTGCAGCGGTCCTCGAGCACGTCGACACGCTCGCCGTCGCGCACCATCAGCAGCGACAGCCCGTCGCTGTGGCCCTGGAAGGGCTTGCGATCGGGCAGCTCCTCGATGCGCACCACTCGCTGCCACTGATCGGGTCCGGACTGGAACGCTGTGGTGTTGACACCCACGCCGCGCACGTAGGCCAGGTGACCGCCGAGGTAACCAGCGGCTGCGAGACAACCGAGCGCCAGGCTGCTCGTCGCCACGCCCAGCACCTGGCGCTCACGGTGGCGGGCGAACCATGACGTCGCGTACAGAGCTGCTGCGGCGTCGTTCAACAGCGCGTGGGAGGTGCCGACGTTTCGCTCCGCCCCGTCGGTGTCCACCCACTCGGCGAGTCCGGTCACCACCGCTGGAGCGGAGAACAACAGGCCCGTTCCGATCAGGCGCTTCGCACCACGGCGCATGCCGGTGAGATCGAGCACCGCGGCGCCGACCCAGCACCCCATCGGTGCGAGCACCAGCATCGGGTGAGCGTTGTGGCCGAGCGGCCGGCCGGTCAGCACGTCCGCGGGCACGTCCCGGTGAAGAAGTGGGGTCACCGCATCGGAGAGCTTTTCGCCGATCCGCTCGACCGCCTCCGATGTCTCGATCCGGTCGATCACACGGTTCGCGAACTCCATACCGCACCTCCAGTAGCTACCTCGGCAGTCGGTGTCTCGACGGTCGGTGTCTCGACGGTCGGTGTCTCGACAGTCGGTGTCCCAACAGTCGGTGTCCCAACAGTCGGTGTCCCAACAGTCGCTGTCTCGACAGACGGTGTCTCGACGATCCAGTGCCACAACCTAGCCCGACCCGACCGAGAGCGATCAGCGTCATCATCGCGGATTGCCACAGAACTCACCACGGCGCCAGGCGTGCCCCGACGAGGTTCGCGAGCAGTGCCTCCGCCCCCACGCCCACCGCCACCACGAGCGCCCCCGAGGCCACCGTGGCAGCGATCCCGACCGGCGCGCCGAGCACCGGCACCGCCTCGTCGAGCGTAACGTTGCCCGACACGTTGCCCAGGGCCATGGGCGCGATCACCCGTAGGTAGTAGAACAGCGAGATCACCGTGTTCGCGACCGCAACGGCGGCGAGCCATGTGTGCCCGCCGTCGATGGTCACCTCGAAGAGCAACAGCTTGCCCGCGAACCCCGCGAGCGGCGGGATTCCGACGAACGAGAACAGAGCCAGGGTCAACACCGTCGCGGGCAGCGGTCGGGTGGCGAACAGCCCTGCGTAGTCCTCGATGCGGGTGCGGCCCCGCAGCTCGGTGACGACCGCGAACGCGGCTACCTGTGCGACCGCGTAGGCCGCGAGGAACACGATCATCGCTGCGATGGCATCCGGACTGCGATCGATGACCACCACCGCCATCAACGCGTAGCCGCCCTGTGAGACCGAGGACCACCCCAACAGACGGCGCAGATCGTCCTGCCACAATGCCGCGAGGTTGCCCACGGTCATCGTGACCGCCGAGACCGCAGCGACCGCGGGCCGAGGGGGATCTCCGCGAGGAACCCAGGCGAATCACAGCAACCGAAGACCAACAGCGCCGCGAGCGCGACCACGACGCCTATCGCCAAGCCCAGGGCCATCTCACCGAACAGCGAGCCGACCGACACCTCGGCGCCGGTGAGCGACGCGAGCAACGACAACACCACCGGCAGCGGGAGACCGTCGTTGAGCCAGCTCTCGACGTTCAACAACCTGCGCAGGCGCAGTGGTATGCCGGGACGCCCCACGATCGCAGCTGCGAAGAGGGGGTCGGTCGGTGCCAGCGCCGCGCCGACCACCAGGGCCTCTGTGAGATCGAGGCCGGCCACGAAGTAGCCCAGCGCGATCGTGACTGCCATCGTGAGCGGCAGTCCGAACACCAGAGCCGGCCCCGGCAGCCTCCAGCCGACCGCAGATCCGACACGCCGAGTTTCATGCCATCGGTGAAGAGCACCGCGACCAGCGCGAGCTCGGCGAGGACCGACAACTCGGGGCCACCGGGTGACACATCGACCAGCCCCAACGCGCCCTCACCGCAGATGAAACCGGCGAGCAGGAACAGCACCGCAGTCGACAGCACCGTACGGTGGGCCCTGTTCGAGACCAGCACGGCGGTCAACAGGACCACCGAGTAGACCTACAACGCGGTCATGTGGTGCGCCTCACCTCAGAGGCGCCCGGCTGCCGCGGGACCCCGCGGGGTTCCCGTCGTCGCTCTGGGTCCCGTCGTCGCTCTGGGTCCCGTTGCCGCCCCCATC
>CAYVYG010000250.1:0-1335 GCA_964454385.1 uncultured Microthrixaceae bacterium | reverse complement strand
TCCCGTCGTCGCTCTGGGTCCCGTCGTCGCTCTGGGTCCCGTTGCCGCCCCCATCGTTGCCGCCGCCGCCCTTGTTGCCGCCGCCGCCCTTGTTGCCGCCGCCGCCCTTGTTGCCGCCGCCGGCCTTGTTGCCGCCGCCGGCCTTGTTGCTTCCGGACTCGTCGCTGACGGGAGGTTCCGGCTCGAGCACGTACACGAGCTGTGAAGCGGTTCCGTGGTCGTCCTCATCCGCCTGGGGACCACCGCCGTCGCCGTCGGTCGGGTCGAAACGGACCACGATGTGCTCCTCGGGACGGCGCAACTCGTTGCGCACCAGCCCGACCAGTGCGCGGCGATCGGCCTCGGTGAGCGGTGGTTGGGCGATCCGCCTGGGCCACAACCCGCGGTGGGTGACCACCGCGAACTCGTTGGCCAGCACCACCGACCTCGCGAGCAGGTTGATCCAGCCGAGGGTCACCACGACGAACCCGATCGCGCCGTAGAGGTTCTGCGCGCGCGACAGGCGATCGAGCACCAGCCACGAACCGATGCGCTGTATCACCTCCCATGCGATGCCAGCGAGGATCGCGGCGAGGACCAGCTTGGTCGTCTCGACCTCCGGTGAGGTGACGATCCGGAACACCGCCAACAGCAACACCCCAGCCACGACCGAACCCACTGCCAGCGACAGCGTCTGGTCGATCGGCCACGAATCGAAGCTCAACACATCGATGTCACGAAGGAAGCTGGTGCCGACCGCGGCTGTGAAGATCAACACGAACAGGATCAGCGCACGCAGCTGGCGGCTCACGAAACCCTGACGGTTGACCCCGGCCACGTTCCAGACCTGGTTGAGCGCCAGCTGGAAGCCGGTGTAGATGCCCGTGGCGGTCCACAACAGCCCGGCGATCGTAACCCAGATCCACCACCCGCTCACCGACAGCGCTGACACGTTGTTCTTGATGCCGTCGCCGATCACCGGGAACTGCGCCAGTGTCGAATCGAGCACCGACTGCTCGAGATCCGCGCTGGATTCGAGGATGCGCCCGAAGACCGTCAGGGCGACGACCAGCAGCGGCAGCAGGCCGAGGAACACCTGGAAGGTCACCAGACCCGCGAAGGCGCTTCCGCGGTCGTCCGCGTACTTGCGGATCACAGCGATAGGTTGCGCCAGGACCCGGTGGCGTGCCTGGAAGCGGTCGAACGCGCGGACACCGCTCTCGGCGAGATCCGCGATTCCCATGTGCTGCCTCCCGGAGGGCTGGGTCCTGTGTTCGTTCGGTGTCCCAACCGGGGCTACCCGTCATCAGGTGTGGCCAAACCCGGCACCCGAGCACTCATCGCCGGCCCGGATCC
>CAYVYG010000249.1:0-5509 GCA_964454385.1 uncultured Microthrixaceae bacterium | reverse complement strand
GTCGTGAGGCCCCTGCGGATGCGCAGACCATCCGCGGCCAGCGCGACCGTGAAGCCGTAGCTGCGAAGGAACTCGCCCACCACCGCGAAGGCGGGCACTCCACCGGTGAGGATGCCGATGCCCAGGGCCGCGACACCACCGCTGAGAAACGAGAACGCGAGCAGCGTCGCGGATGCGACGAACAACCCGAAGGTCTGTGCCCGCACCAGCAGCGACAGCAGCAGATTGCTCGCGGGAACCGTGGTGAGCACCCGTTCGGGTGCCGCAGGCGCCGACGCGTGCAGGCCCGCCGCGCGCGCCAGCAGTTCATCACGTAGGTCGTGGGCGACCGTCGTGGCGAGATAACGCAGCACGACCCGGGAATCGCCCGCACCCGCGACCTCGACGGTGACCTGCGCCAGTCCGAACAACCGCGCCCAGAACGGCTCGCCCACATCGACCGACTGCAGTCGGGACAGCGCCAGCTTCTTGCGGTTGTGCGCGATGGCCCCCGAATCGACCCGCAGGTCCCCCGCGTCGTCGAACCAGAAGGTGAAGCGCTGCCACTGCAGGTAGCTGACCGCTGCGATCGCGCAGGCAAGCACCACGAACGCGGCCACGCCGATGAGCACCCGGGTCCCGAGGTTCACCCCACCGACGAACAGAACGGCCGCTATCACCACCGGGGCGGTCTGCGCAGCATTGGCGATCGGAGTCAGCGGGTGGAGCCGTCGGGGTTCTCCAACATCCGGAGCCCGAGGTCCCGCTGGTCCGCTCACAGTCCCGCGGAGCGGTCTTCGCCCCGAGCCGCCAGGCGGTCCCGCAGCGCCGCCGCCTGTTCGGGAACGAGCCCTGGGATCTTGGCGTCGGTGGTTGCCGCAGCGGTGTGCAGTTGCAGCTTCGCGAGCCCCAGGAGCCGGTCGAGCGGTCCCGCTGTGAGATCGACGAGCTGCATCCGGCCGTAGGGGACGACCACGAGGCGCCGGAACATGATCCCGTGGACGACCAGCAGATCGTCATCGCGCTCGGCATAGCCGTAGGAGCGCACGCGCCTTCCGGTCAACCACCAGGCCCACAACACCGCCACCAGGGTGACCCCGGCCACGAGGTAGGCGAACACGGCGTGATCGCGGACGGCGAGGACCACCGACCCGGCGATGGCCAACACCACCAACGGCACCAGGCTCAGCCGCCACGCGAGAGCCAGGCGGGGCGACACCGGCGTCCATCCGCCGTCGGGTGGATCGAAGGGACCCGTCTCGCGCACCCCGCCCGCGCTCCGAAGCGAAGTGCTCGGCGAAGTGCTCGGTACAGCGCTCTCCGCGGTGCCCCGGGCGGCGCGGTCGGGATCGTCGGGCACGGACGCGAACGTAGCGGCAACACCTCTGATGTGGTGCGCGCGTCGAGTGTCCGCCTACCCGCGCGCCCGTCCAGGATGGCAACCTTTGTGCCATGTCCCCAGGACCCTCTCACATCGCTGCTTCACCGAGGCCGCGCCTCAGAGCGGCCTTGATCGCCTGTTGCGTCGTGGTGTCGGTTGCGCTGGGTGCATCGGCGTGTGCCGGCACCAGCAACGCGGATGTATCCGCTGACGGTGACCGGCGCGAGCGGGCGGGCAGCGCCTCGGACTCCGGCGGGGACTCAGGGGCGGGTTCCACCACGACGACCACCTCTACCACCACGACGACCGCTGCGCCGCGACCGCCGGCGGACACGCTCACGATGGAGAAGTTCACCCGCATCACCGGTGACCTGAGCCCCAAGTCGGTGGTGGCCTCCGGCACTGGCCTCGTCACCGCGCAGAACATGATGTACCGACACACCGTCACGGCGTACGACTCCGACGGCAACCTCTTGGCGACCGTGCCCGACACGGTGCGACTCTCGGACTTCGGCATCGACAAGGAGGGGGAGTTCAAGGGCGCGCCTGTGGAGGCCGCGTTCATGCCCGACGGCAAGGCGGTGTACGTATCGAACTACTCGATGTACGGACCCGGCTTCCGCGAGGGCTCCGACAAGTGCAGTCCCGCCGATGGCACACCGCCAAGCTACCTGTACCGCATCGACACCGGATCCTGGAAAATCGACCAGGTGATCCCTGCCGGCGCGGTGCCCAAGTACGTGGCGGTCACCCCCGATGGCTCCAAGGTGCTCGCGACGAACTGGTGCACCTTCGACATGACCATCGCGGATACCGGCAGCGGCGAGGTGCTCGACACGGTCCCGATCGGGCGCTACCCGCGGGGGATCGCGATCACTCCCGATGGCGCGACCGCGTACGTGGCGGTCATGGGAGGTACCGAGGTCGTCGCGATCGACATCGCCTCGGGCAACCAGACCGGCTCACTAGCGGTGGGCGCCGGACCGCGGCACCTGGTGATGGGTCCCGAGGGCCGGTTCCTGTACGTGACGCTCAACAAGGAGGGCAAGGTCGCGAAGGTCGATCTCACCACAGGCGGTGTGGTGTCGAAGGTGGCGACCGGCACCCATCCGCGCTCGATGGACATCTCCTCGGACGGCCGGGCGCTCTACGTCGTGAACTACTCGAGTGACGACGTCTCCAAGCTCGCGACCGAGGACATGTCGATCCGCCAGACCGTGCCCGCCGGTCACCACCCGATCGGCATCAGCTACGACGGCTTCACCGGTCGTGTGTGGGTGGCCAACTACTCGGGCAGCCTCGACGTCTGGGACGAGGTCGAGACACCCGCCCAGTAGGGCGAGGCGGCATCGCGGCGACCGGGGCTCAGCAGTCGGGGTCCTGCAGCCAGCGGTCCTCGTTGCAGATCCCGTCGGAGGGATCGGAGTTGATGTCGTTGATCGAGTCAACGGTGCTGTCGGCTGCGATCCAGAAGAAGAAGATGAACAAGGCCGAGGCGATGAAGCCGAGCGCACCGGTCACGATCCCGGCGAGGGCCATGCCGGCGCCGCTGCCGCCCATCTCCTCGTTCGCCTTCTTGCGTCCGAGGAAGCCGAGCACGATCGCGATCGGGCCCAGGAGGAGCCCCACGCAGAAGAAGCTCAGGATGCCGAGCACGAGAGCGCCGACCGCCAGGCCGTTGGTCTGTGAGGACTGCGCGGGGGGTGAGTAGCTCATCCCCGGTGGCATCCCTGGCGCGGGAGCGCCGGGTGCCGGTGTCTGTCCCCACTGGTTCGACGCGGGTTGGCTCCACTGCTCCGAGCCGGGCGGTGTGGGTGGCGGCGGTGCGCCTCCCGGAGGCGGCGGTGTGCCTCCCGGAGGCGGTTGTGTGCCTCCCGGTTGGTTGTCACCCGGGGGCCCTGGGGGTGGGGGGATGTCGGACATGGTGCCTCCGATGTCTTGAGCTCCGGTTGGGGTGGGGAAGTCGTGGGTGGAGGTGAGCTCGACCAGCTCAGGGTACAGGGATGCTCGTGCTAACCGGCGAGTTTCTTGAAGTTCATGCCGACCCCGATCGTGCCGAGCGCGATGACCAGCAGGCGGATCCCGAACAGCAGCGCGATCACCCGGATTGTGGCGTCGGGCCAGGCGATCGCCGCGATGCCGATCACGATCGTGAGCACCCCGAAAACCGCCAGCGCGGCCCAGTGCGACAGCTCGTCGCGCCCAGCGAAGGCGACCGCGGTCTGGGCGAGGCCGACCGCGATCAGCACGATGCCGATCACCACCGCGAGGGCGCTGAGGCCAGTCCCCGGACGCAGCAGCACGACGATGCCACCAACGATGAACAGCCCGCCGAGCACGTAGCCGATCGCCGGGGATCGCCGGTCGGGGGCCCAGGCGAGCTCCGCGAAGCCGTTGAGGAACAACCCGAGCGCCAACAGGAACGCGATCCATGCGAGGGAGAACTTCGTGCCGGCGATCGCGCTCACAGTGAGCCAGATGCCGAGAAGACCGGTGAGCACACCGACGATGACGATCGCCAACCACGGGTTGGGCCCACGGACCTCCACGTTCACCGGATCAGATGCGTAGCTCATCGCCCCGACGCTACCCTCACCGCGGGATCCGCCGGCGGATTCCCTGGGTTCCGTGCGCGATCGGCCAGCGTGGGAGTGTCAATGCCGGTACGGTGCAACGATGGATTTCCTGCGCACACCCGACGAACGCTTCGAAGGTCTGGCCGACTACGCCTTCGAGCCGCACTACACCGAGGTCGCCGACGGCGAGGGTGGGAAGCTGCGGGTCCACTACCTCGACGAAGGGCTTCGCTCGGCGGAGGTGGTGCTGTTGATGCACGGCGAGCCCAGCTGGTCGTACCTGTACCGCGCCATGATCCCGATCCTCATAGAGGGTGGAAAGCGCGTCGTCGTGCCTGACCTGGTGGGCTTCGGTCGCTCCGACAAGCCGACGCAGACCTCGGACTACACATATGCCCGTCACGTCGAGTGGATGCGCGAGGCGCTCTTCGACCACCTCGACCTCGAGGGGGTGACCCTGTTCTGCCAGGACTGGGGCGGCCTGATCGGGTTGCGGCTGGTGGCCGAGCACCCGGATCGCTTCGATCGCGTCTGTGTCGCCAACACGGGTCTCCCGATCGGCTACGGCGCCACCGAGGCGTTTCGGGCATGGCGCGACTTCTCGCAGAACGCGGAGCAGTTCCCGATCGGCAAGATCGTCTCCGGGGGCACCGTCGACGGGCTGAGCGACGAGGAACAGGCCGCATACGACGCGCCCTTCCCTGACGACACCTACAAGGCGGGTGCACGCATCTTTCCGGCGCTCGTGCCCATGGAATCCGACAATCCGGCTGTGCCGGACAACGTGGCGGCGTGGGAATCCCTGGAGCGCTTCGACAAGCCGTTCCTCGTCGCCTTCAGCGATAGCGACCCGATCACCGGTGGCGGCGACAAGGTCTTCCACGAACGCGTTCCCGGCACGAAGGGCCAGCCTCACGGGACCATCGAGGGCGCCGGGCACTTCCTCCAGGAGGACCGCGGGCCGTTCGTCGCGAAGATGCTCCTCGAGTGGATGCGAGACGCCTGAACGACGACGCCTGGTCCTGGGTTCGGACTGCGACGCAGCGCACCCAATGATGTAGACCTCGTGTTCGGTCGGACTGACCGGCACTGGTCGGCATTTTCTCCAGCGAACGGTGTAGCGACGGGGCTATGGTCGGATCCGCATGGTGATCGCTGTCCGACCGGGGGGTTCATGACGGGGACCTCGCCGGGCGCATCCGCGGGTGGGGTCACCGCGACTCACGTGCCACCGAGCGACGGTTCGACACAGGATCAGCCACTGCCCCACATCGAGGCGCAGGCCCGCGTCGCGCAGTTCGGGATGTTCGTGTTCCTGGCGTCCGACCTGATGCTGTTCTCCGCGTTCTTCGCTGCCTACTACCTGTTGCGGTCGAGCAACCAGCCCTGGCCGCCGCCCGGCACCGAGATCGAGACGCTCCGACCGTTGATCGGAACCCTGGTGCTGATCACCTCGTCGTTCACGGTCATCGCCGCGGAGCGCCGAGCGGAGGCCGGTGACGCGCGGGCTTTCCGGCGCTGGCTTCTCGGCACCATCGTGTTGGGGCTCACCTTCCTGGTGTTGCAGATCATC
>CAYVYG010000248.1:0-5510 GCA_964454385.1 uncultured Microthrixaceae bacterium | reverse complement strand
ATAGCTGATGCATAACCTGCTCAATGCCGCCCATGGAGTCCGGCATGGCGGCCTTAAAAAAATGCAAAACCTTCATCCAGCCACTTCCCGATAAACGTCCATGGTTTCCTGCACGCAACGCTGCCAGGAAAATTGCGCCGCCCGTACCAGCCCGGCCTTACTTTGCTGCGCACACCAAATCTCATCCTCCAGCCCGCGCAGCAACCAGTCGCGCAGCGCATCCACATCCTGCGGCGCATGCAAAGCTGCTGCCCCCCCTGCAACTTCAGGCAGGGTCGAAGCATCCGAACAGATCACCGGCACACCACTGGCCATGGCCTCCAGCACCGGCAAGCCAAAACCCTCGTACAGCGACGGATAAGCAAACAAACGCGCCCCCGCCATCAACAGCGGCAATACCTGTGCATCCACAAAACCAAGATATTTCAACCAGCCAGCGCGCTGCGCCACATCCATCTGCAAATGCAAATCATCGCTGCACCAGCCCTTATAGCCACTAATCACCAATGGAAAACGCAGACGCAGCGCATCCGGCAGCAGCTCATAAGCATGCAGCAGCAACTGCAAATTCTTGCGCGGCTCCACCGTGCCGGTATACAAAACATAGCCACCAGGCTGCAAACCCAGTGCTTGCAAAGCCGGAGCCAGTTCAGAAATGTCACGCGGATAAAACTCTGCCGCACTGGCCAGATGCACGGCACGAATGCGCTCCAGCGGCCAGTTAAAATAATCCGCTACTTCGCGTCGCGTGTGTTCGGTATCGGTAATCAAAAAATCAGCCCGCTTGAGCGTCCCGGATATTTGCCGCTGCATATAGCGCACACGCTCAACCGGGTGAGTCTGCTGGCATTTGTATACCGACAAATCATGAATCGTAGCCACTGCCGGACCCGATACCTGAGGCAAATAAAAATTGGTGCCGTGATAGACATAATCCTTATACCTGCTTAAAGCTCGCCCCCTGATCCATGGCTCAAGGCTGCCATAAACGAACCCCGCAAGCTGGATTTTCCTGGCCCGGGCAATAACACGGCTACGCCAGGAAACAACATTCTCACCAGAACTATGCGTCAAATGCTGCTCATCAGGCAGTTCAGACTGCAAGCGCAACCTCCGCATCAACAAAAAATCATCCAGCCCTGCCTGCTGCAAGCCGTGCGCCAACTCATAGGTATAGCGACCAATTCCAGTCAAAGGAAAACGAATCGGATCTGCCGAAATAATAACCCTCACACGGCACCCTGACTCAGCATCCAGCCAATTGTCTCGGTAAAGGCCCTTGGCTGCCAGCCACCCAGCAATCGCGCCAGCTTGCCGGGATCGCCATACAGGGTTTTCACCTCGTTGGCGCGCACAAAGGCCGGATTAACCCGCACCTCAAGCGCATGCCCGCTAAATGCCTGCGCCATATCCAGCACATCCTGCAACGAATGGGTACGCCCGGAGCAGATATTGACCGTTTCACCTGCCGGACAATTTTCCGCCAGCAAACGATAAGCACGCACCACATCACGCACATCGGAGAAATCACGCCAGACTTCCAGATTACCCAGCTCGATTACCTCTGCTTCACGCGCAAAGTGATCAACAATTTTCGGCACCAGAAAATCCAGAGACTGCCCCACTCCCGTATAGTTAAACGGGCGCACAATCACCAGCGGCAAACGCTCCTGCCACAATCGCGCCATCAACTCCATGGCCACCTTGCTCACTGCATAATCATTGGCCGGGTTATAAGGCGTGGACTCATCCAGCATACCGGCGGCAGCATTGCCATACACATTGGCGCTGCTGGCCAGCAACACACTGCCGGGCTTGCGCTCAAGCCCGGCCAGCGCCTGCAACAGATTGCGCGTACCCAGCACATTAACCCGGTAAAAATCATCCGCAGAACCATGGCCAACAAAAGCAATCGCCGCCAGATGAAACACCGCATCCGGCTGCACCTGCTGTACGGCAGCATCCAGACTTGCAGCATCCAGCAAATCGGCCTGCACATAGCACTTGTCATGGGCAGGAGCAGCCGACTGCCCCAGCCCCCACACCTGCCAGCCATGCTGCTCAAGTTCCTGGCGCAGATAACGCCCGGTAAAGCCTCCGGCACCAGTAATCAAAGCGCGGCGCATACTCAAAACGAAAAGCCTGCCTTGTTACGGCGCACATCAGCCTCAACCATCATCTGGCACAGTTGCTCCAGCTTAGTCTCGGCCTTCCAGCCCAGCTTGTCATGGGCACGGGTTGGATCACCAATCAGCAACTCAACCTCGGCAGGACGGTAATACTGCGGATTAACCCGCATCACCACCTGGCCAACCTTGAGTGGCAAATCCTGCCCAATCACAGAGGCATCCAGCTCGGCAACCACTGCCACCTCTTCTTCATTTTTGCCCTGAAACTCGACCAGAATCCCGGCAGCACGAAATGCCATTTCCACAAAACTACGCACAGTTTCGGTGCGCCCGGTAGACACCACAAAAGTATCCGGCACATCCACCTGCAACATGCGCCACATGGCATCCACATATTCTTTGGCAAAGCCCCAGTCGCGCTTGGCATCGATGTTGCCCAGTTCCAGCACTTCCAGTTGCCCCAGCGCAATTTTTGCCACGCTATCGGTAATCTTGCGCGTAACAAACTCACGTCCGCGCAGCGGTGATTCATGGTTAAACAAAATACCGCTGGTGCCAAAAATATCGTAGCTTTCACGATAGTTAACCGTCATCCAGTGTGCATACAGCTTCGCCACCGCGTAGGGGCTGCGCGGATAAAACGGCGTTTGCTCGTTTTGCGGAATTGACTGCACCTTGCCAAACATCTCCGAAGTAGAAGCCTGGTAATAGCGCACTTTAGGATTAACAATGCGAATGGCTTCCAGCAGATTCAGCGCACCAATGCCGCTAATTTCCGAAGTAGTCACCGGCTGATCAAACGATACCCCGACAAAGCTTTGCGCCGCCAGGTTATACAGCTCACCGGCTTCGGTTTTTTCCAGCAAACGAATGCTGGACGACATATCAGTCAGATCGTGCTCAAGCAGATGCAGGTTCGGATGGTTTTGAATCCCCAAATCTTCGTTGCGCCAAAAATTAACCGACGCAGTACGCCGATAAGTGCCAAATACCTGATAACCCTTATCCAGCAGTAGCTGCGCCAAATAGGCACCATCCTGACCTGTAATGCCAGTAACGATGGCTTTTTTCATTACACGTTCCTCTTTTCAACAAACTCTACAGAAGGGGGCAGCCAGCTGATACCGGCAAAATGCTCCCGATTAATATTTATCACGGAAAAAATCATGGCCAGATCCTGCCAGTCAAAATTATGCTCAAGATGGCTATCCCTGGTATGCAAGGCCACAGTTACCGAATACGAACCAACGCCAAGGTTTGCCGCAAAGGCAAGCTCCAGCTCCAGCACCTCGCCAGCCTGCAACCCCTGCATTTTCACATCCAGATAATGCGTATTGGTGCCAAATACCACTTGCCCCAAACGATCCTTGATCATGTAACCAAACACCAAATCCGGCAAAGCAGCATTAACCTGCAACCTGACGCGCAATTTTACCTGTTCGCCCACGTTAATGGTTTCCACAGCCTCGCCCGCCTGATTAAACAACGCAACCTGCACCACCTGCGCCTCGCCCGTACCGGATCTGGTACTGGAGCGCCCATCTTCACGCACCTGCTGTTCAATACCAGCCTGCTGATTATCCTTTTGCGCCAGCATGGCATTGTAATAATCCATCACCGCTTCCGGATCTGCATCCATCAGCATTCGCCCTTCACTGAGCAAAATAGCACGATCACAAATACCCTGAATTGCCTGGCGATCATGGCTCACAATCAACAATGTTGTGCCCTGCTGCTTAAACTCGCGTATACGCTCAAAGCTCTTATGCTGAAAGTACACGTCGCCCACCGACAACGCCTCATCAACGATCAGCACATCCGGCCTAATTGCTGTCGCCACGCTAAATGCCAGCCGCACCTGCATACCGCTGGAATACACCCGCACCTGCTGATCAATATAGTCGCCAATCTCGGCAAACTCCTCGATCTCCGGCATCAGCCGCGTAATTTCCTCAGGGCTATAGCCCAGCAACTGCCCGGCCATAAAAGCATTTTGCCGCCCGGTAAATTCCGGGTGAAATCCCATCCCCAGCTCCAGCAAGGCCGCAACCCGGCCACCAATGGCAACGCTGCCCGTGGTTGCCCTGGTAGTTCCGGTAATAATCTTCAACAGGGTACTTTTACCCGCACCGTTGATTCCCACCAGCGCCAGCGCCTGCCCCGGCTGCACCTGAAAACTAATATCCTGCAACACATGCCGCAACTGGTGCCGCGCCCCGCCTCCGGGCGCAAGCCACTCACGCAGCCTGGACCAGCGCGTCGGGTAAATCTTATAAGCTTTACCCACGCCATTTACACTAATCGAGCTACTCACAGCTCATCCACCATATCTGCACTATGGCGGCGAAACAGCCGCATACCCAGCCAGCACAAGGCCGCCGCCAACAGCGCCGGATACAACATCAAATACCACTTTGGCAACTGCCCCTGCACCAGAATCGTCTGCGCAGCATCCACAATAGCCGCCACCGGATTAAGCGCCACCAGCCACTGCGCCTGCGCAGGCAAAATACTTACCGGATACACAATTGGCGTTAACCAAAACCAAAAAGTAATCACGATGCCAAACAACTGCCCGACATCACGAAAAAACACATTCAACACCCCCAGCACCATACCCAGCCCGGCAGCCATCGCCACCAACACCGCCAACACCGGCAACAGCGCCACAAACACCCAGCCGGGGAAATTACCGCTCACCAGCAAAAACACCACAAACAAACTAAAAATAATTGCAAAATTCAACAGCGCGCTGCTCACCACTATCACCGGCAGGCACAAACGCGGAAAACTCAGCTTTTTAAGCAGATTGGCATTCTCCAGAAACATACCCTGCGACCTGGTAGTTATCTCGGTAAACAAGCCCCAGCTCAACACCCCTGCACACAGATAAATACTATAGCCAAAACTGCCATCCACGTTGGGCAAGCGAGCGCGCATAATCTGCGAAAAGATCACCGTATATACCAAAATCATCGACAAAGGCTGCAACACCGCCCAAATCGCGCCCAGCATCGAATTGCGATACTTGAGTTGAAACTCGCGCCGGACACTGCCCAGCACAAAGCTTCTATAGTCCCAGACGGGACGCAACACGGCCATCATCAAAAAAATCTGCCCCGCAAAAATAAAAAACCAGCCGCCCTACACGGCTGGCATAGCCAGCTTAAAAACCAAAGCTGATCTCGTCATCATCATCGCCAAACAACTGCTCAAGATCCGCCGACTCTGCCTGAGCCATCTGCTCGTTGACCCTGCTAAGGAACTGCGAACGCTTGGTCAGCTCATCCAGCTGATGAGTAGAAAACAACTGCGCATAAGCCAGCGCCAGCGGTGCGCCACGCAAAGCATGCAGTGCCTGCGGTTCCAGCTCGGCCAAAG
>CAYVYG010000247.1:0-5568 GCA_964454385.1 uncultured Microthrixaceae bacterium | reverse complement strand
TGGAACGACGGGATCCCCGCAGTCCGGCCGCGCTGTAGACCGCAGCGAGGGTGTGCTGGCAACAGGTCCCGTTGCTGTGGTCGAGGTCCAGCTCGAAGCTGCCCGCAGAGTTGCGCAGGAGTCGGTTGGTACTGCGCTTCAGACCGATCCGATCGGTCTGGAACCGGTGTCGCATGCGAGGTTGGGGGATCCGACGCCCCTGTTCGACGTCTTCGATCAACCGGTGCAACTCGGCGGTGTCGTCCGCGTCGAGGTGGCCGGCGAAGGTGGCGACGACCCCACCGAGGAGCATCGCCACAGCAGATGTGGCTGTCCTTCCGTCGCTGACATCTCGCTCGTCGGGGACACCGGGCAGCTCCAGTGACCCGATCGCTATGCGCCTGGTGGGTGCGACCGGACGTGAGAAGAACGCCTCGAACTCGGCCACGACCATCGGAGGTAAACCTACGTCACACGAATCGCCGCAACAGGTCGCGCAGCACCATCGCCCGCTCCGCCACACCCCCGCCCTCACCGGAGCCCGTCGCGTCGGGTCCCTCGTCGGACGGTCCACCGTCGCCCGGTCCCCCATCGCCTGCTCTCTCGTCGGGCACCTCCTCGAGGGGGCCCTCGTCAAAGGCCCCCTCGTCGCGCTCGATCGATTCGAGGAGCTCGTCGGCCGCGCGGTGCAACCGCAACCACATCGCCGGTTCCACCCCGAAGGGCACCGCTGCGGTCGCCAACTCGCCGTAGGCACCCGCCACGCCCTTGCGGCCCTTGGTGTCCTCGCCGTCCCGGGCGAGCCTGTCGGCCATCACGAACAGCTCGCTGAGGCGCTCGTTGAGGGTGATCCCGTCGATCTCGTCGGCCCCGTCGGGCTCGCCGAGCGCATCGATGAGCTCCTCGACCGCTTCGGTGTCCTCCTCGTGGACCACGAGGTCCCCCTCGCTGTCCCACTCATGGGGGATGTGAGCGGCCAGGAGGTCATCCACCAGTGCGTTCTGCGACGCGGCAGACCACCCCGAGACCTCGTAGGCGACCGTCGGCAGCGCACCGCCCAGGGAGGACCTGGAGGTCGCACGAGCTGCTTCGACGAGTTCGTCGACGCGTTCCTCGAACGCCGCCGGGACGACCAGCACCGTCCCCTCCCAGGCATGTGGGATCCCGTCGTCGTCCAGGAGGCTGCGCAGCACCCCTCGGGTCTGTTGTGCCCAGGGTGTGCAGTCGTACTCGATGTGACCCGTCGGGGTGTCGCTGGATCGGGTGCCGATGGAACCCGTGCTCGCCGATGCTGCATCGGTGGAACCGGGGCCCGTGGTACCTGCGTCAGTGGAACCGGCGTCAGTGGAACCGGCGTCAGTAGATCCGGGGTCGGTGGACCCGGCCTCTCGGGGGTCCGCCTGATCGGGTTCGTGGTCCACGGCGCAATCGTTGCACGTTTCGCCCGCCCCGTGGACAACCGGCTATCTTGCGCGCATGGCAAGCGTTCCCGACCGGAATCTGGCCCTCGAGCTCACCCGCACCACCGAGGCCGCGGCGCTGGCCTCGGCGCGCTGGGTCGGTAGAGGGGACAAGGAGGGCGCCGACGGAGCGGCGGTCGACGCGATGCGGCTCATCCTCGGCACCGTGTCGATGACCGGCACCGTGATCATCGGTGAGGGCGAGAAGGACGAAGCCCCTATGCTCTTCAACGGCGAGGTCGTCGGCGACGGCACCGGGCCCGAGGTCGACATCGCGGTCGACCCGATCGACGGGACCACGCTCACATCGCTTGGCCGGGGTGGCGCGGTGGCGGTGATCGCGGTCTCCGAGAAGGGCACGATGTTCGATCCCGGCCCGTGTGTCTACATGGACAAGATCGCGGTCGGCCCCGAGGCGAGGGATGCGATCGACCTGAACGCCTCGGTGGCGGAGAACCTGAATGCCATCGCCGAGGCCAAGGGGATAGCGGTGACCGAGGTGACCGCGACGGTCCTCGACCGGCCCCGCCACGAGAAGCTGGTCGCCGAGATCCGTGATGCTGGTTCGCGCATCAGGATGATCGGCGACGGAGATGTGGCAGCCGCCATAGCCACCGCCTGGCCGGACTCTGGCGTGGACGTCCTCTTCGGCGTCGGCGGCACACCCGAGGGCGTGATCGCCGCTGCGGCGCTCAAGTGCATGGGCGGCGCACAGCTCGGCCGGCTGTGGCCCCGCAACGACGGCGAGCGCACCGCGGCCGAGGAGGCCGGCTACGACGTGGACCGGGTGCTCGACACCGACGACCTCGTGGCCGGGGACAACTGCTTCTTCGCGGCGACGGGCATCACCGACGGCAACCTGTTGCAGGGCGTGCACTTCGTCCGCGGCGGCGCCACCACCCAGTCGCTGGTGATGCGCTCCCTCTCGGGCACGGTACGCCTGATCGACGCCCGCCATCGCGCCGACAAGCTCCCCTGGAAGCCCTCCCAGGTGGACGAGTAGCCCCACAGCCACCGCTCGGGGCTCCCTCGAGACCCGCCTGAGCGACTCAAGCTGGGCCTGAACGACTCAAGCTGGGCCTGAACGACTCAAGCTGAGTTCGCAAGTCACCCAGCGTCGAATGAGCGCTGCGCGACTCAAGAGTCGCGCGTGAGTCATCCGGGACCATGTTCGAGTTGGCGTGGCGATCCCACGAGCGAGCCGCCCCACAGCGAGCCCCCGGACGAGCGAACTTGTGGCCGGGATCAGGTCGTCGGGGTCGCCGAGATGAGCTCGTAGCCGAAGTCCTCGAGGAACGACGCGAACCCCTTCAGATCGAACAACCGGTCGATGCCGACCAGGAGCGCGTCGTCGGTGGTGAAGGTGAGAGTCTCGTCCCAGGTACCGGTGATGCTGCCCTCGATGTCGAAGTGAACGAGCACCTCCACCACATCGCGCTGCTCGCCGTCCAGGTCCCGGGTCGCGCCCTCGGTGACGGTGGCCGTGCCCGTCAGATCGACCTTGACGGCCTTGGGTCCTCCGAGAAGCTCGAGGGAGCACTTCACGGGGAACTCCGACTCACCCGGCTGCCAGAGCACCCCGGGATCGCAGCGGATGTCGACGGTCGCGTTGAACGCCGAGACCTGCTGGTGCTTCTCGTAGTGATCGAGGCGCAGGCCCCCTTCGGCGGTGCGGCAGTAGGTGCTGTCCTCGGTGTGCTGTTCGATCAGGTTGAGCGTCATCACGAAGCACGCGCCGTCGGCGCTCGGCTCGCCGGCGGTGACCACACCGTTGATCTCCGTTGGGAACTCCCGGGTCTCTGACGGAATGGGACCGAGCTGGACCGTCTCGGATCCTGACCCCTGGTACCGGTAGACACCCGCCTCGGGTGCTTCCGACGACGATCCCTCCCGCGGCGCATCCTCCTGTCGGGCCTCGGTGGTGCTCGTGGTCTCCTTGTCCTCGCTCTGTTGGCGGAACGACTCGAGCGCGTCCTGTTCGCTCACGGGATCGGATCCCCTGGGCCAGGCGAGGATCGCTATCAGGGCGATGACCGCCACCAGAACGACACCACCGACTATCACTACGGGCTTCTTCACCGTGGTCACACCTTTCCGGGCACACGGGGACCGACACGTGGGCGCAGCCGAAGCGACCGGAGCGACCCGATAGGGCGACCGGCCAGCGGTTCGACGAGTCGACGAGCCGGTTCTGGGGGTTGCGCGTCCAGACTAGATGCACCCCGTGGGCAGGTCACGGCGGCACGGGATGCTCCTGGTCACACCCGGTGTCACGGTGACAGCCGGTCCGTGTTGACATCGGTGTGTGCGATCGGTTCAGCCGATCGGTTCAGCCGAGCGCATCATCGACACAGTGGAGCCTCACGCAGCACGCATGCTCGGCCGGTTCGAGCCGGGCCGTCAGACCCGCTCCACCGAGGCGGTCGACCAGCGCTTCGAGGATATGCAGGTTCATGCCACAGACCAGATCGGTGTGGCTCTGTGCAAGATGGTGGAACGGGCAATTTCGCAGGACAACGGTGCCTTCGTCATCGACCAGGGGTTCGAAACCCTGCGATTCGAGGGCCTCGAGGACGGCCTGGCGTCTCGCATGAACCGTCGCGCGCTCCCAGTCCGGATGGCCCTTGCGCAGCGATTCGGCAAGACGACGGCCCTCAGCCGACGCGGTGAGCTCCAGTGCCTCGTCGATGGGCGTGCCCTCTGATCTGGAACTGTCGACCGCTTCGGCGAGCAGCCGCCCGGCAAGTTCGTAGTCGCGGGGAGGCAACGAGACCTCGATCTGTTCGTGCGCGCGCCGGTAGAGCTTCGCGGGACGACCGGCACCGGGTCCCTGGCGGCCCGAGAGCCTGCGGTAGTCGACCTCGAGCAGTCCATCGGCTGCGAGTCGGTCCAGGTGGTGAGCAGCGTTGGGGCGCTCGATGCCCACCGCGTCGGCGGCCTCGTCGCGGCCCACCCAGTCACCCACCGACACGATGTGGTCATACAGAGCGCGCCTGGTGGGCTCACCCAGCGCCTTGACGGCATCCAGACCACCGGCGGATCCCGCGCCGGTAACGTCGCTGTTCGTCGAGGACTCATGGGTCATCCGGGCATCCTTTCCAGATCCACTCTCTAAGACTAATGGTGACTTGACTTAGGGGGTGGGTGCAACCAGCATCGCAGTAGGAGCCCATCCCAGAGGACGCCGGATGCCCCAGGCCGTGACGATCCCAACGAGAGTTCGACCGACCGGACCTCCACGTCCGCCGCCCCGGAAGACGCAATGAAGACTGCGTTCGTGCTCTCGGGTGGCGGAAGCCTGGGTGCCATCCAGGTCGGCATGCTGGCAACGCTCGGTCAGCGCGACCTCACTCCCGACCTTCTCGTGGGCACATCGGTGGGAGCGATCAATGCGTCGTTCGTCGCAGCTCACGGGTTCGACACAACAGCGATCAACGACCTGGACGGGCTGTGGAGCGGCATCCGCCGATCGGACGTGTTCCCGTTCGACCCCATCCGCCAGACCCTCGCACTCACCGGGCACGGATCCTCGATGGTCTCCTCGAAGCGTCTCGAGCTGCTGATCGACACACACCTTTCGCTTGACGATCTGACCGAAGCGCAGGTGCCGGTCCACGTGGTGGCCACCGACGTGATGAGCGGCGAGGAGGTCCTGGCGTCGAGCGGTGACGCCGTGTCCGCGGTGCTCGCCTCGGCTTCGATCCCGGGCGCGTTCCCAGCGGTCCGGCGCGACGGACGGATCCTGATGGACGGCGGGGATCCACGCTCTGACCCTGTTGATCGAGACGAGGCTGTTCGCAGAGGTGGAGATGCTGAGCCGGCGTGCGGAGATCATCGTGCTGCCACCGCTGCGCCCGCTCTCGGTGAGCCCGGTGGACTTCGGTCACAGCCGGGAGCTGACCACCCGCGGTCGTCGCAGCGCAGGCGGATGGCTCGATGAGAAGCGCTACGAGACCGAGCATCCCGAACGGGTCCTGTCGCTTCACAGCCACCACGTCGATGACCCGGGTCCCCGGACCACCGACACAACCGGGACCGACACAGACGGAGCCGACACAGATGGGGCCGACACAACAAGGAGGTAGCGATGAAGCACTTCTCAGTGAGACCGGTGCTCACGATGAAGGGA
>CAYVYG010000246.1:0-5582 GCA_964454385.1 uncultured Microthrixaceae bacterium | reverse complement strand
TCGTCTACCAGGGCCTCACCGGTTCCCAGGGCCGCTACTACGGGTTGTTGAACCGTGAGTACGGCACCAACGTGGTCGCGGGCACCAACCCGAAGAAGGCCGGCACCGACGTGGAGGGCATCCCGGTGTTCGCCTCAGTCGCCGACGCGGTTGCGGAGACCGGCGCCGATGCGAGCTGCATCTTCATCCCGGCCCCGGGTGTGCGCGACGCGGTGATCGAGGCCGCCGAGGGCGGGGTGCGCTTCATCGTGTGCATCACCGAGGGCGTTCCCGCGCAGGACGAGGCGTGGTTCTACAACGAGCTGCGCCGCAACCATCCCGATGTGAAGCTCCTCGGGCCGAACTGCCCGGGCATCATCAGCCCCGGGCGCACCAACATCGGCATCACCGCAGGTCACATCGCCAAGTCGCCCGAGCCCGGCAGGGCGAACGTGGGCATCGTGAGCCGTTCGGGCACGCTCACCTACCAGGCTCTCTACGAGCTGAAGTTGCAGGGGATCGGGGTTACCACCTGTGT
Organism: uncultured Microthrixaceae bacterium; assembly: GCA_964454385.1. Classification (GTDB taxonomy): domain Bacteria; phylum Actinomycetota; class Acidimicrobiia; order Acidimicrobiales; family Microtrichaceae; genus JAMLGJ01. Next base: position 5,065 of record CAYVYG010000246.1, on the reverse strand, counting down.
GGGCATCGGCGGCGATCCGGTGCCGGGTGTCAGCTTCATCGACTGCCTGGAGCGCTTCGAGGCCGACGACGATACGGCAGCCGTGCTGATGATCGGCGAGATCGGCGGTTCGGCCGAGGAGGAGGCGGCCGAGTTCATCAAGGCGAACATGTCCAAGCCCGTGGCGGCCTACATCGCGGGTCAGACCGCACCGGCGGGCAAGAAGATGGGCCATGCCGGCGCGATCGTCTCGGGAGGCAAGGGCACCGCAGCCGCGAAGATGGAGGCCCTCGGCGACGCCGGTGTGAAGGTCGGCGCGAACCCGACCGAGGCGGGCGAGCTGATGGTGGAGATCGTCAAGTCCCTCTGAGTCCCCGGACACACCGAACTGACACTTGAGGGGCGCCGCCGGCGGGGCTGTCAGGTGTCAGTTCCCCAGGGGTGGGCTCCAACCGCTGGATATGAGCGCGCGGCGGATCGTGTCGATCACACGATCGGGGTGGTAGCGCACCTCTGACCACGGGAACCGTCGCAGGTTCCACCCGGCTTCGATCACCACGTTCTGTCGGTGCAGGTCATAGACCTGCGCAGAGGGTTTGCTGTGGCCGACCATTCCGTCGCACTCCACGGCGACCATGTGCTCCGGCCAGGCGAAGTCGAGGTAGTAGCGATCTGGCCCGTCGTCGACCCGCTGTTGACGCACCGGCGTCGGTAGCTCCGAGCGGGACAGGATGCGCCGCATGATCTCCTCGAAGGTGTCCTTGCCCTCCAACGGAGTGCCGATGCGCTCCTCGAGCAGCACTCGTAGCATCTTGACTCCCCTGCGGCCCTGGGTCGGCATCGCCCGCAGGTGCTCGGCAACGGCGCGAAAGGACGTGAGCTTGCTCGAGTGCGCGTCGTCGAGCCAGCGGGCGAGCTCTCCCATCGGGAGAACCGCGGCGAGGTCGACCAGGGTGCGCTCGATCGAGGTGACCGGGACACCGTGTCGCTCGTCGACGTCCGCAGCGGTGAGGTGGCGGGTCTCGTGTTGGCGTGACCAGCGGGTGTGGGCTCCGGAGCCGCGCGGCACCAGAACCTCGACACCGGAGCGACGCGCCCTTGGGATCCCCCAGATCGCAGCCCCGGTTCGGTGCGACGCTCGAGCCAGTCCGCCGGTGGTCCACACGCCGGCCAGCACGCGCTGATGCCACGAGTCGGCGCTGCCGCGTACCCGGTACACCCCGCCGGTGAGGAACTCGAGGATCGACCGGTCACAGAGCCGATCGAGCACCTTTCGTCCAACCTCTGCCTGTTGGGCGTCGCACAACCGGAGCAGCCCATGGTGACCCGACGCGAAGTCGAGCAGGCTCTCGAGTGACATCTGACCTCCCCTGTCGTTGCCGGCACACGCTGCGCCAGCGTGAAGGGGAAGTTGCGCTCACCATATCGGTTCACTGGATTTCGCGCCGCCTCCGCCGGAACTGACACCTGAGAGGCGCCGCCGGCGGGGCCCTCAGGTGTCAGTTCGTGGTTGGGGGTGGGGCTGGTAGCTTCGGCGGCGATGCGACTCGCTGTGCTGGCCTCGGGCTCGGGGACCCTCCTCGACGCGATGGCCACCGCGGGGCTCCCGATCGACCTCGTGATGGTCGACCGGCGTTGCGCGGTGCAGGACGTCGCGGCCCATCACGGCATCGCGTGTGAGCTCGTGGAGCGCACCGACTTCGGTGAGACCTTCGACCGCGACGCCTTCACCAAGCAGGTGATCGAGGTGCTCGAGGCGCACTCGATCGATCTGGTGGCGATGGCGGGTTGGGGCACGATCCTCGGTCCTGGCGCCTTCGAGGCCATGCCGGGGCGGATCATCAACACCCACCCGGCGCTGCTACCGAGCTTCCGGGGTTGGCACGGCGTACGTGACGCCCTCGCCGCCGGGGTGAAGGTGACCGGCTGCACCGTGCACGTGGCGACCGAGGCAGTCGACGACGGCCCGATCCTCGCCCAGGAGCCGGTTCGGGTGCTGCCCGGCGACGACGAGGCGAGCCTGCACGAACGCATCAAGGAAGTCGAGCGCCGCCTCTACACCGACACGATCGCCGAGATACTCGAACGCGGGAGCGTCACGTGAGCCGACCACGGTGCCGGGACACCTCTGAGCGACCGCGCCCCCGATCCGCCAGCCAGGCAATGAAAGCGACCCAGCCATGACCGACCCGAACCGGCCCCGCAGGGCCCTGCTGTCCGCCTATGACAAGACCGGCATCGTGGAGCTCGCCAGCGCGCTCTCGGACCTCGGCTGGGAGCTGGTGAGCTCCGGAGGGACCGCCGAGGTGATCGAAAGGGCCGGCCTGGCGGTGACGCCCACCTCGGAGCTGACCGGTTTCGGCGACATGTTGGGCCACCGGGTGGTGACCCTGCACCCGGTGATCCACGGCGCGATCCTCGCGGACCGCGACGACCCGACCCACCGCGCCGACATGGAGCGCTTCGGGATCACCCCGATCGAGCTGGTCGCGGTGAACCTCTACCCGTTCGCCTCCGAGCCGTCGGTGGAGCTGATCGACATCGGCGGGCCCACGATGGTGCGCGCCGCGGCCAAGAACCACCGCTTCGTGACCGTGCTGGTCGACCCGGGCGACTACGAGCCGGTGCTCGCGGAACTGCGCGACCGGGGCGAGGTCTCAGCGATCACCCGCCGGCGTCTCGCCCGCGACGCGTTCGCCCACACCGCCGCCTACGACGCCGCGATCGTCGAGTGGTTCGACCGTGGCGCCGACGGTGGCCCCGGCGGGATGCCCGACCGCGGCGCGCTGCCGGTCTCGGTGCACCTGTCCGCGACCCGCGCCGCCGAGCTGCGCTACGGCGAGAATCCCCACCAACACGGCGCCCGCTACAGCTTCACCGGCGACAGCTGCTGGGACTCAGCCATCCAGCACGGCGGCAAGGAGATGAGCTTCCTCAACGTCTACGACGCGGATGCCGCGTGGCGCTTGGTGTGGTCACTGGGTGACGAGTCGCCCGCCGCAGTCGTCATCAAGCACGCCAACCCCTGTGGGGTGGCGGTGGCCGATGACATCGCGACCGCCTACCAGCGCGCCCACGAAGGCGACCCGGTGAGCGCGTTCGGTGGGATCGTGGCGGTCAACCGCAACGTGACCTACGCGATGGCCGAGGCGCTGGCCCCGGTGTTCACCGAGGTGCTCGTCGCACCTGGCTTCGACGACGACGCCTTGTTGTTGCTGCTCGAGAAGCGCAACCTGCGGGTGCTCGAGGCCGCTCCGCCCGCGTCCGCGGTGGAGGTCGATGGCATCGGTGACGGTGACATGGTTATCAGCGTCGCGGACGACGGCACGCCGGCGGTCGGGTTCGCAGAGTCTCCCCGTCCGGCGCTGGACGTGCGTTCGATCGACGGCGGACTGCTCGTCCAGAGCGCCGATTCGGTGACGATCAACCGTGACGCCTGGCAGGTCGTCACCGAGCGCGCTCCCAGCGAGACCGAGTGGGCCGACCTGGAGCTCGCCTGGAAGATCTGCGCGCGGGTGACCTCCAACACGATCGTGCTGGTCAAGGATGGCCAGGCGGTGGGCATCGGTGCGGGCCAGCAGAACCGCCGTGACGCGGGACGTATCGCGGCCGAGAAGGCCGATGGCCGCGCCAAGGGCGGGGCGTGCGCGAGCGACGCGTTCTTCCCGTTCCGTGACGGCCTCGATGCCGCGGCGGACGCGGGTGCGACCGCGGTGATCCAGCCCGGCGGTTCGATCCGTGACGAAGAGGTGATCGAAGCGGCCAACGAGGCCGCCATGGCGATGGTGTTCACCGGCGAACGCCACTTCAAGCACTGACGGTCCCGCCGCGCGAACCTGCGCGGCATCGGTTGGGATGGTGACCTGAGCGAGATGCGCGGTGGCCCACCCGGTGAGCTCGGGTGATCGTCGTCGACACGAGCGTCTGGATCGACTGGTTCAACGACCTCGACACCCCACAGACCCACACGGTCGGTGAGCTTCTGGCGGCAGATCGTGCGCTCGGGCTGACCGACGTGGTGCTCACCGAGATGCTCCAGGGTCTGCGAAGCGACCGTTTGGCCCGCCAGGTCGACGAAACGCTCTCCGCCCACGAGATCCTGACCCTCGATGGACTGGAGGACTTCCGCCGTGCCGCCACCCTGTACCGCCGCTGCCGTGCTGCGGGCGTGACGATCCGGCGCACCGCGGACTGTCTGATCGCGGTTGTGTGCATCCGCGAGAAGGTTCCACTGTTGCATGCCGATGTCGACTTCGACCGCCTGTCCGAGCAGACCGAGCTTCGGGTCGTTGCCCCAGCGTGAGGGCTCGTGCCCGGATGGCGCATGATCAAGCGCGGCGTGGCGGTACGGGACGGGCCGCCCGCTGCCTCCCGCTAACATGGGGTGTCGATGGCTGCGATCAACATGGACGGCAACGCGCTCGCAGCGCAGGTCAAGGCCGACCTCGCGAAGCGCATCGAGGCTCTCGCGCAACAGGGCGTCACCCCGGGTCTGGGCACGGTGCTCGTCGGCGACGACGGGCCCTCGCAGAAGTACGTCTCGATGAAGCATGCCGACTGTGCGGAGCTCGGGATGTCCTCGGTCGACCGCCGGCTTCCCGCGGAGGCCTCCCAGGGCGACGTCGAGGCCGTCATCGACGAGTTGAACGCGGACCCCGAGGTGCATGCGTTCATCGTGCAGTACCCGTTCCCCGGTGGGCTCGACTACGGAGCCGCGATCCTGCGGGTCGATCCCGCCAAGGACGCGGACGGCCTGCATCCCACCAACCTCGGTCACCTGGTGATGGGCGAGGACGCCCCGCTCGCATGCACGCCGGCTGGCATCCTCGCCATGCTGCACCACTACGAGGTGCCGGTGAAGGGGGCCCATGTGGTGATCGTCGGACGGGGCCTCACGATCGGACGTCCGCTCGCGAACCTGTTGACCCTCAAGCGGCCCGACGCCAACGCGGCGGTAACCGTGGTCCACACCGGAGTGGACGACATCGGCGCCTACACGCGCACCGCCGACATCGTCGTCGCGGCCGCGGGTGCCCCCGGGATCATCACCGCGGACATGGTCCGCCCTGGCGCGGCGGTGGTCGCG
>CAYVYG010000245.1:0-5584 GCA_964454385.1 uncultured Microthrixaceae bacterium | reverse complement strand
TCGATGATCTCCTCGAGCCCGGCGAACGCACCACCGCAGATGAACAACACGTTGGTGGTGTCGATCTGGATGAACTCCTGGTGGGGGTGCTTGCGACCGCCCTGGGGGGGAACCGCTGCCTGTGTGCCCTCGAGGATCTTCAACAGGGCCTGCTGCACACCCTCACCGGATACATCGCGGGTTATCGAGGGGTTCTCCGACTTGCGGGCCACCTTGTCGATCTCGTCGATGTAGATGATGCCCTGTTCGGCCTTCTTCACATCGAAGTCCGCGGCCTGGATCAGCTTCAGCAGGATGTTCTCGACGTCCTCGCCGACGTATCCGGCCTCGGTGAGCGCGGTCGCATCGGCGATCGCGAACGGCACGTTGAGCATCCGCGCGAGCGTCTGCGCGAGGAGGGTCTTGCCGGATCCGGTCGGGCCGATCAACAGGATGTTCGACTTCGCGAGCTCGACCTCGGAGCCACCCGAGCGGGGCTCGTGGCGGATCCGCTTGTAGTGGTTGTACACAGCGACCGAGAGGATCTTCTTGGCCTGGTCCTGGCCGACGATGTAGTCGTCGAGGAACTCGAAGATCTCCTTGGGCCGCGGCAGCTCGGTGATCTCGAGGTCACTCGACTCGGCCAGCTCCTCCTCGATGATCTCGTTGCACAGGTCGATGCACTCGTCGCAGATGTAGACACCCGGCCCTGCGATCAGCTTGCGCACCTGCCGCTGGGTCTTGCCGCAGAACGAGCACTTGAGCAGGTCGCCTCCCTCACCGAACTTCGCCACAGTGCTCCCCCGTCGTCATCTCCACCTCACAGGTCATGTCACATGGAACCACATCCGGCCGCGCCGGGCATCGATGATCGGGGATTCGGGTCGCGAGACCCATCAGCTCACCGGGGCGATCGGGCCCGAGCTGTCCACCGCGTCGCGCGATTCGATGACCTCGTCGACGATGCCGTACTCCTTGGCCTCGGCAGCGGTCATCACGTAGTCGCGGTCGGTGTCCTTGGCGATGCGCTCGCGGTCCTGGCCGGTGTGGCGCGCGAGGACTTCCTCGAGGGTCTCCTTGAGACGGATGATCTCGTTCGCCGCGATCTCGAGGTCGGAGACCTGCGCGTAGCCCGACTGCGCGTACGGCTGGTGGATGAGGATCCGGGAGTTCGGAAGCGCAAGGCGCTTTCCCGGCGAACCGGCCGCGAGGAGCACGGCCGCGGCGGACGCGGCCTGTCCGAGACAGATCGTGGTGATCTCGGGGCGGATGTACTGCATCGTGTCGTAGATCGCCATGAACGCGTTGATGTCCCCACCGGGGCTGTTGATGTAGATGCTGATGTCGCGGTCGGGGTTCTCCGACTCGAGGAACAGCAGCTGCGCGCAGATCAGGTTTGCCACCGTGTCGTCGATCGGGGTGCCCAGGAAGATGATGTTCTCGCGCAACAGCCGCGAGTACAGATCCGAGTAGCGCTCACCCCGACTGGTCTGCTCGATGACGTTGGGCACCATGTAGCTGTGGGGCTCTGTGTAGCTGTGGGGGTTCACTGCGCCTCGTCTCCTGTTGCGACTGGTTCGGGCTCTTCGGTGTCGGGCTGGGACGGCCCGTCGTGGTCGCCAGCGTGATCGTGGTCGTGGTCGTGTGCCGCTTCTGGCGGGCTCAGCAGGTGCTCGGGGATGGCGAGCCCGTCGGGGTCCACCACCTCCGCATGCTTCACCAGCCACTCCATCGCCTTGCGGTTGGCGACCTCCGATCGTACCGCCGAGAGCTGTCCGGCGTCGCGGAGTTGTGCAGTGCCGTCCTCGACGGAGATGTCGCTGTCGCCGAGGAACTGCGCGATCTCTGCTTCGAGCTCGGCGTCGGTCGCCTCGAGACCCTCGGCTGCGACCACGGCACGCAGTGCCAGGTCAACCAGCACACCCTCTTGGGCGGCGTCGCGCAGCTCTGTCGCGAAGGAGTCCGGCTCCTTGCCCATGATCCGCAGGTAGTCCTCCATGGCGATCCCGCTCTGGGCCAGCTGCGAGCTCATCGACTGCAGCCGCGATTGGAACTCGACGCTGACCATCGATTCGGGGGCGTCGATCTCGACCAGCTTCGCCAGTTCTGTGGCCAGCCGGGCGCGCACCGCGGAACGGGTCATGTCCTCACGGCCTGATTCGAGTCGTTCACGCACGTCCTTGCGGAACTCGGCGACGCTGTCGAACTCGGTGGCGTCGGCCACCCACTCGTCGGTCAGGTCGGGCAGCACGCGCTCCTGGACCGCCTTCACCGAGATCGAGTACTCGACGGGCTCTTCCTCGTCGGGATCGGGATGCGCGGCGGTGAAGCTCACCTCGTCACCGGCGACCGACCCCGGGAGCTGCTCGTCGAAGGCATCCACGACCGCACCCGACCCGATCAGGTAGCTGTAGTCGGTGGCTTCCAGGCCCTCCAGGACCTCACCGTCACGGGACCCCTCCAGGTCGATCGTCACGTAGTCGCCCTCGGTCGCGGGGCGGTCCACATCGCTCAACTCGCCGTACTGCGAGCGGAGGCGGTCCACCTGGGCGTCGATCTCGTCATCGGTGACCTCGGGGCTCGGAACCTCCACACGCAGGCTGTGGTAGCCCTCGATGGTGACCGTCGGGCGCACCTCCACGGTCGCCTCGAAGGTGACGTCGCCCGCTTCCTCTCCCTCGGTGATGTCGAGCTCCGGCGGCGCGACGACATCCACGTCGTGTTCGATCACGGCCTTCGCGTACCGCTCGGGCAGTTCGGCACGCAGGGCCTCGCCACGCGCGTAACCCGGTTCGATCTGGCGTTCCAGCAGCTTGCGGGGAGCCTTGCCCGGTCGGAAGCCTGGCAGGCGCACCTCCTTTGCGATCTCCTTCCAGACCGCGTCGAGCGCGGACTCGAGCTCGGACTCCTCGAGGCTGACCACGAGCTTCACCTTGTTGCCCTCGAGGGGCTCGACTGTGCTGTTCACAAGCGGGAGGTTAGATGTTGTGTGGCACCAGACCACAGCCGCGCCCAAGCATCGGTAGGCTCAACACATGTGGTCCCACCGCAGCAATCGCTCGATCCTTTCGGCCTGGTCGGAGGGATCGGTGGCGTCCTTCATGTCGCTGTGGTCGGTGGGCTCGATGCTGTCGTTCGCTTCGTCGGGTTCGATCCTCTCGATCGGTTCAGCGGGCTCGATCCTGTCCATAGGTTCAGCCGGTTCGATCCTGTCGATCGGATCCTCCGGCGGGTTGCTGAGCATCGGTCCAGGCCGACTGCACCGCACCTGGGCACAGGGATGGTCGCTACTCGTACCCGCAGCACGGAGCTCGCTCCCCGCCCAGCGGTAGGAGTGCGGCTCTCGCCGATGACGCCACGTGGTCGCCCTACCGCAGCAGTGATTGAGGGTGCTGTGAGCGAGAGCCGGTACTGTTGACGCTCGCCCGGCCACAGGTGGATCATCGAGGTTCCGCTCGGTGAGCCGGTGACGGGACGTGGCGCAGCCTGGTAGCGCACCTGCTTTGGGAGCAGGGGGTCGGGAGTTCAAATCTCCCCGTCCCGACGCACAGATCCACTCCGAGAACCCTTTGTCTACAAGGGTCTTGGCGGTTCCCAGACTTCAACCGGATGTTTCGGAATCGCCCTACGTGCCCACTACGTGCCCTCTTGGATCGGCCATTGAACGGTCAACCCGGTCACTCACGGGTGCTGACGGCTGATCCCCGAACCGCTCGAGGTACGCCGTCGAATGGCCAGGACCCTTGGGAGCAGTGGGTTCTGCCGCGACCTGGTCGCTTGATATGCCCTTCTTCAAGGCGTGGGTGCCGACGACTTCCCAACCTTGGCGACCCAACTCGTTGAGTTGCTCGATCAGGCGTTTCGGTCGTGATGCGGAACCCCTCGGCGTAGTTGTACTCCCAGTTCTGCATGGCTGGCCTTTCGGTTGAGTTCCGGTGGCGGCGGGGAGACAGCGAGTCAGAAGAGGCCGATCTGCTGAGCCATCGCCTGCGGCATCAGTGGGTCGTATCCTCACATTCCCCCCAGCTCTCGTTCGAGAATGCCTTGGTCCTCGCAGTCGACCATTCGCACACCAAAGTCTCTGTCGATGAACAAAGTGGCAGAGACCCACTCGTATCCGTAGAAGGCGTCGCTTCCTGGCCATTGAGTTTCACTGACTGACTCGTAGCCAGGCCCAGTGACCACGTAGCGCCCGTAGGGTTCAATCGTCTCGACGAGCACCGAATCGTCATCAAGCATTGCCATCCCGAAGGTATGCCGAGGCTGGACGGTCTCCAGCAAGGCGATGATGCCATCGTCCACAGGGTCTGCCTGGCCGACCGAATCACAGGTCACGCCGCTGACGATCCGCGAAGTGAGGTTGGGCTTCGGCACAGTTGTGGCCTCTGAGGCCGTGGTGGACGGTGCCTCCGTGGTCGTGGCCTCGACTGTTGTCGTGGTTGCTGTCTGCTGACCGGCGAGGGTCGTCGACGGCGTGTCCGTTGTAGGGACGGTGCTGGAGGAAGCCGTCGGCTCCGGTCCTGCTGCGGCTGAATCATTGCCGCAACCCACGAGCGCAAGGAGAGTCGCTGCGGCCATGAGTGAGATGTAGGTACGGACCGGTTGACGATCCGGGCGGTTGGGATCTGTGTTGGAGTGGTTCATCACGATGGCCTCGGCGGTTGGTTGGTGGCGTGGTCTCGTCTGCATGACGGGCTGCGGTGGATCCAACGGTGACCGGTCGGGGATGCGACGAATGCTCCGACGGCTGCCCTGGACGAGGCGGCCTTCACCAGCAGGTCGCTGCGCGACTGAAGACCTCCGCCGGGTTCGAAGCCGTACTGGGTGGGGCCGACGTCGTGGCCGTACCGTCCAGCGTTGCGATGGTTCACGACCTGCTGTTGGGCCTGTCCGGGCCCCAGGTAGGTGACAGCCGGCAGCCCCCGTTCAGCACGGGCGGCGTTGATCCACTGAGCTGCTGAGGTGCTCATCTGGTCCTCACGGGCGGTGAACAGTTCGAAGGGGTGGTGGTGGTCGTGGCCGGCTCAGGCTGCGTGGCCGGACCGTCTCCATTGCGTGGTGCCGGCGGCGGCTGGGCAACGCAGGCGCTCGCGCTGAGGGCAGCTAGCACCAGGACAACCACTGCAGCTTCGCGGATCGGTTGGCTCATGAATCTCGTGTCTCCCCCATGCCGGCGCCTACGGGGCTTGCTCACCCATGTGTCGACATATCTGTCGAGGTACTTGAGCGTGATGTCTTTCAACGCACGATCGCCGGTCCCATCAGGTTCTCGGTCGAGATCGACTTGTAGACCCGGCAATGGTTCACCACGAGCGCCGCGTGAGCGCATCTCGGTTTGGGTGCGATGGCTTGCGGGGTGGGTCATGGCGGCAAGACGGCGGTCACCGTTGAGGTGGACACTGAAGTCGACCTATGAGTTGGCTCGTGAGCTCAACGCCCGGGGTTTCGAACTTCTGACACCCCCCCAACGGGATACCGGTACGAGCCTGGAATCTCGCGAAGCTCGCAGCTGAGACAGGCCTGCAGGTCACGGTGTGTCACTACCCGCCGGGCACCTCCAAATGGAACAAGATCGAACACCGCCTGTTCAGCTTCATCTCCATGA
>CAYVYG010000244.1:0-5587 GCA_964454385.1 uncultured Microthrixaceae bacterium | reverse complement strand
CGCAACGGCTACTCGGGCCGAAACCTATGTCGACATCACCCGCGGCCGCCAAGACAACCACCTGTACCTCACCGCAGCGGCCGACCCGCTCGATGGCGAAGCGCTTCCTCGACTTCCACCGGCGCCTGCCGACATCGCGGTCAGCGAACGCCTACACCGATCAACAGGCGAGATCACCGCCTGGGAACTCGCCAACGCAATGGGTGAACCAGGCAGAAAGGCTCCAAGCTCAGCCACGATAGGAATCTGATCGACCTGCGCGAGGTTTTCGTACCGCTAGGGGCTTACTACCAGTAGACACCCGATCACGAGGTAGGCCCTATGCCCAGGTCCAAGACCAACGCCTTGCCAGATGTACTTACTATCGACGAGTCGGCCCACGTCCTACGGATGAGGGTCGGTGATATGAAGGCGATAGGCATGTTGCTGAAGGTCCCCGATGCAGCGGAGATTCTCTCCGTGGGCAGGAGCACGATCTACAACCTCATCGCGGAAGGCGAACTTGAAACGGTGCACATCGGCCGCTCTGTTCGTGTGGTGACAGCCTCAATTGAGGAGTTCATCGACCGGCAACGCGACCAAGTACTCCGTTGGTAGTGCCTTCTACGAATGACGACACGCTACCGGCTACCGGAATTCTGCAGCGAAGTCCGGTAGCCCCGCTCGTTGCCAGGAATCGACGGCTCGGTGACCGCTCTCGGTGATACAGGGCACCTCCGCGCCGAACAACGCCGCCGCCCCAGGAACCGAAGCACACCCACGCGAGTCACCTCTACAAGTCTTCCGGACCGATCCCACTGGGCCGAGCTGTTGCGCGTGGTCCTGTGGGGTCACTCGCAACAGCGAGATCGAGAAGCTTGGCCGAATCCGAGGGTGTCACCGAGCGATGCTGGCACAGCAAGTTCACTTGGCGTCGCTCCAGGCGGCACGGGCGGCAACGGACACAACCGGCCGAAGCCGGTGCCGGTAGGTGCTGTCGACCATGCGGGTGGTGGCGTGTCCGAGAAGGTCAGCTATGGCCTCGTTCGGGACACCTTCGTCTGCTAGCAGGGACGCACACGAGTGCCTCAGCTCATTCGGAAGTGTCTTCTGCACCCTTGCTCGCTCACAGATAGCGACGAGGTCCTTGCGGTTCCTCGACGGGTCGGTGACATGGCCAGTCGGTGTGGCAAACACCAGACGATCGTCCAACCAGCGGATGGCCACCGTTCGTTCCTCTATTTGGTCCCGGCGGTGGGCTTTCAGCCACGCCGCCAGGTCGGCAGTGAGTTCGATCGTCCGCTTAGACGTGGCGGTCTTGAGCTCATCGCTGATCGACGCACCGCCATTTTCGAGACTTACCCCTCGGGTGACATTCACCGTGGGGGTCGCGCTGTCGAGGTCGAGATCCTCCCAGTAGAGCCCGGCCGCCTCACCCGGTCTCAATCCCAAGAGCAAGGACAAGCCGTACATTGCACCGTTCCGTGCATTCCGGAGGGCCGTCAGGAGTCTCCTCGCGTCGTCGGGCATCAGCGCGTTCCGGGTGCGTGTCGGTGCTGCCTGGGGTGGTAGCTGCGCGAGCCGCGCGACGTTGCGGTGTACCTGCCCTCGGCGCTCGGCGAAGGCGATCACCTGAGAGAGTTTCGAGCGGATCTTGATCAGCGACGCCTTGGACATTCCGCGATCAGCGAGCAGGTCCAACATCGCCTCTACGTTCGCCACAGTCAGTCTGTGCAGCTTCACCGATCCCAGCTCATCACCAATGATCGCCATCGCCCATTCGTAGGTTTCAAGAGTCGATGGCGCGAGCGGCCGTCCGTTGTGGGAGAGATTCGGGACCTCTCGTTTCATGAACGTCTCAGCGATGGCCCGAACGGTGACCTGACGGTCCCCCAGCACACCTACCTCAGCCTTTACCGCGAGCGCCTTGAGTTTCGCCCGCACCTCGGTCTTGCTCCTGGCAGACACTCGTCGGCGTTTACCGTTGATACGGATCTCACCTATCCATCGTTTCGGGTTCGCGGGGTCCAGGTAAACGGAGCCGCTCCCCTTCTCACGTCGTTGAGGCATAGTTGCACCTGCAATCCATGGGGGTCTATCTGGGGGTCTATCCGGTGGACGACCTTGGACGATCATAGCCATCAAACCGCTAGAAGCCAGCACTTTTCAAGCGATGACGCGTCGCATTTTCTCCATGGCATGGAAGAGGTCGTGGGTTCGATTCCCATCGGCTCCACAAGCGGGTTCGGATGCCCCGATCACTGACGTGGTCATCATCTCCGCTGTCTCATCGGAGGCGCGGGGTCCGCCCTCTATCAAGATGCAGTGACAATCGCTTCCGCGGCACGGTGCACCTCAGCGGTCACCTGTGCGGGATCCGCTCCGCTGTCGTCCAGCTGCATCGCGCTCCGCAACAGCCCTGCCACGAGCACCGTCAGCAAGTCCGGATCGCGACCGTCGCCATCACCATCGGTTCTCACCAACGCCTCGATGATCCCGGTCACAGACGCGTACATGTCCCGGTGACCCTCGGCCACCGCGGTGCGCACCGGGTCCTCCGACGAGGACAGCTCGGACATCACCTCGGTCATGCGTCGATGCTCGGGCGCGCGCAGGTACTCGAGCTGGAGATCGAGCCAATCGTGCAACCTCGCCAGCGGTTCGCCTTCGCCATGCGCTATCTCGGCGCTGCGCTCGATCAACGGCTCCAGCTCGCGGCGGAACCACACCGCGAGTATGTGGGTCTTGTCGGGGAAGTACCGGTACAGGGAGTTGCGGGCCAGGCCCACCTCCCTCGCGATGTCGGCCATCGTGACCGAAGATGCTCCGTGGCGTGCGAACAGGGTGGCCGCGGCATCGACGACCGCGGCCTCCTGGGCGGCGACGTGCTCAGCGACCGAGGCGGCGCTTATCCGTGGCACGGCGTCCTCATCGAGCGACCACTCGCCTCTCACCCCTCAGCTCCGGATCGCACATCTCCCGCACGCTCGCCTTCGGAGCGCTCATGGCGCGATCATCGCACCTTCAGGCACCACCTTGCCGCCTTCCAGGCGGTAGGTGGTGACGCCATCGGGGAGCTGCGCCCGGTTGTGGGTCACCACGACCGTTGCCGCTCCGTGTTCGGTGGCCTGGTCGACGAGGATCGACATCACCTCGACCCCGCGCTCGTGGTCGAGCGAGGCCGTGGGTTCGTCCGCGAGCAGCACCTGGGGTGAGTTCATGAGGGCACGTGCTATCGCCACCCGTTGACGTTCGCCTCCCGACATCTGCGATGGCCGGTGGTCGAGGCGCTCTCCTAGGCCCACTGACGTGAGCAGCTCCGCGGCGCGTCGCGCCGAGGACGAGTCCCGGCTGCCGGTGACGTCGGCGACGAACTCGAGTTGTTCGGTGGCGGTGAGCGCGGGGAACAGGTTGGAGCTCTGGAACACCAGTCCGATCGACTCGCCCCTGATGCGAGCAAGCTCCCTGGGCGATGCGTGCGCGGTGTCGGTCCCGGCGACCCTGACCGTCCCGCGGTCGGGGGTCCGCAGCAGCCCTGCCACCGCCATCATCGTGGACTTGCCGGATCCCGACTCCCCCAGCACGGCGGCGACCTCACCGGGTGCCACGCTGATGGAAAGACCATCGAGGATCGTTAGCGTCTGGGGCCCGTCGGCCACCGACACACCCACGTCATCGAGTTGCAGCCCCCGGGCGTGCAGTGCGTCATCGGCTCTGTTGTCGTTGTCATCGTGGTTGGTCATCGGGTCCTTCCCCGTTCGGTGTTCGACATGTCCCCTGCTCAACGGGCCCCTCAGTGGCCACTGCTCAAGGGTGTGGCGGGATCGACCGAGGTGACCCGTCTCACTGCCACGAGGCTCCCCGCCAGACCGAGCACGAACAAGGCCGCCATGGAGGAGACCACGGGTCCCGGTCGCAGGCTGAACGGAGCACTGGAACCGATCTGGGATCCGATCGCAACACCCACCAGGGCTCCCGCGGTGATCGAGACGAACAACACGATCGCTAGCTGGCCGAGGGCATCGCGCAGCACATAGGCGTTGGACGCTCCGAGCGCCTTCATCAGGCCGATCTGCTGGGTACGCTGGATCGTCCACACCATGAAGAACGCGCCGACGATCAACGCGGATATGGCCAGCAGGAACCCACGGATCAGGGTCATCGTGGAGGTCTCCGCGGAGAAGCCCGGGGAGCCCGCGTAGGAGGCCTGCTTGGTCTCGACCTCGGTGCCCGCAGCCTTGTCCAGCGAAGCGAAGTCGTGATCGCCGGTCGCGTCGATCGCCACCGCCGAGAACCGTCCCGCGGCGTTGTCGCCGTACATGAGGGACTGCCACTGTGCGAGCGACGTGTACGCGATGTCGACATGTCCGTAGGTGCCGGTCTCGGCGAACCCGGCCACGGTCAGTTCCACGTCGGGCCCGAGCACCGTGATCGTGTCACCCACTGCGATGCCCTGGTCCCGGAGCTCCTGGTCGAGCACCACGGAGCCCGGCTGGGAGATCTCCTTGGACAACTCCAGTCGGTCAGCGAGGAAACCTTCTGGATCCAGCCCGTAGATGGCGAGGTCGATGGAGCTCCCATCGGTTCCACGGGCGTTGAAGAACGACACCCCGAGCGGTGTGGCCGAGAGATCCGGTTCGTCCTTCCAGGTCTCGAGGCTCGGGGGTTTGAGGATCGAGCGGCTGAAGGTGCTCTGGGCACCCTGTTGGAACGCGAGGTGGGTTATCGGCAGACGTCGAAGGCCCGAGATCCCATCGTCCACGAGTCCGGACGCCAGCCCCGACAGGAATGTGGTCAGCAACGCGATCAGCGCTATGACCACGCCGACGAGCACGAACCGCGACTTGGCGAATCGCAGCTCTCGAATCGCAAGGAACATCGCTACCTCCGGGATCAGGCGCCATTGGGTACACCAGTGGCGCCGAGTTGCTGGTGCCGGTTATCGACACAGCGTCGACATCATATCGACACTACGTCGCCAAGTCAGCGCGACCGGCTTCGGACATCCATCGGACCGCGCATCGCGTCTGCGCGCAGCTAGCGAGCGGCTGTCAGTCGGCGGGAGCCCACTCGATGCGGGGGACGTCTCCATAGAGGCGGTCGAGGCGGTAGTAGGCGCGTTCGTCCACGTGGAAAACGTGCACCACCACATCGCCGTAGTCGAGGACCACCCAACGCCTGGCACCACGACCTTCGTCCGCGTACGGCGAGCGTCCTGTCCGGTCCCGCACCGTGTCCTCGATGCCATCGACCACGGCTTTCACCTGGCGCTCGTTGGCGGCCGACGCGATCACGAAGTGGTCACAGATGCCGATCGCATCCGCCACGTCGAGCACCACGACATCGGTCGCGAGCTTGTCGTCCGCAGCCAGCGCGGCCACGATCGCCACTTCGGTGGATGAGGCGTCCTGAGCGTTCACTGCCCGCGGGGTCACCGCTGGAAGTCCGATCCCAGCACGACCTCGACCGAGACGCCCTGGAACTCCGTATCCTCCGGTGGCTATCCCTCGGTGGCCGTCACACCGAGCTCCCCGGCGATCCGCTCCGCGGCCTCGCGGACATCGGGGTAGAGGTACTCGACGGTGGTGGTCCCGACATCGAAGCTGTC